>JAUXAX010000040.1 GCA_030619685.1 Dehalococcoidia bacterium | reverse complement strand
CCAAGCTGAAGGTCGTTGGCATCTTGATTTCGCTGCTATGCGCGGCAGCATCGAGGAAGACCTCGGTTACCGAGATTTCACCATTAATGCCCTCGCCATAGACTTGGCCGAGATCAGAAGTGGCTGGTCTCAGGTTCGAGTTATCGACCCGCTGGGCGGATACCGCGACTTGAGCAGCGGGATGGTTCGCGCGGCAAGCAAGGCCAGTTTTCAGCAAGATCCAGCGCGGCTTCTCAGGGCAGTTCGCCTTGCCGCAATGCTCAGCTTCTCCATTGACACCACACCGAAGCCCTCATACAGCGCGACCATGAACTCGTTACCACCGTCGCTGCGGAGCGGCTTCGAGACGAGCTATGTTACATTCTTGAGACCCCGTGGGCGTATCACTCTTTCCGTTACCTCGACCGCCTGGGTCTGCTCGACCGGATAATGCCCGAGTTAGCTGTAGCCAAGGGGGTAGCACAGCCGAAGGAGCATTTCTGGGATGTCCTCGAACACTCTCTGGAGACCGTCGCCGCTGTGGAACGCCTGCTCCGAGAGGAGGGTGGCGAGAAGGAGGACGAGCTTCTGACTTTAGTCCCCTGGTCAGCGGAGATTGCTCAGCACTTTGCCCAGGAGATCGCGGGTGGGCGGACCAGGGGAGCACTGTTGAAGCTGGCAGGCCTGCTCCACGATATCGGCAAGCCAACGACCAAGACAATAGAGCAAGATGGACGAATGCGCTTTTTGGGGCATGCCCAACTGGGGGCGGCAATGGCAGTTCAACTCATGGAGCGGTTGAGATTCAGTAACCGTGAGACGAAGATGGTGCAGTTAATGATCGAACACCATATGCGCCCTGGATATCTGGTAGCTCAAGAGATGCCATCGCGCCGTGCAATCTACAGGTACTTCCGAGACACTGCAGAGGTAGGTATCGAAACTCTGTTCCTCACCCTTGCCGATCACCTTGCAACTCGGGGCCCCACGCTCGACCTCGATGAGTGGCGCAAACACACTGAGACGACGCAGTATATCCTTTCCAAATGGTTCGAGGAACAAGCTACAGTCATCCCACCTAAGTTGATAGATGGCCACACCTTAATGGATAGGCTTGGCCTGGACCCGGGGCCGCAGATCGGCGAGTTGCTGGAGGCAGTGCGGGAGGCGCAGGCTGCAGGGGAGATCAGTACCGCTGAGGAAGCACTTGACTTCGTGACAAAGCGATTGAAGAGAGATCATAGTTAATCGCAGAATTCCTTGTAGTTCCCCTCCCCTGGCGGGAGGGGATTAAGGGGAGGGGGATTTAGAGGGGAAATCCCTAGAGGATTTTAGCAGTGAATCGCGGGAACGTCATTAGACTTGCCATTATCGTTATCCTGTTTAGCCTCGCCCTGTCCGAGGTGCTGATCCGAGATGCGCCCAGCATAAGCGGTGGTGGCCCTGGTAACAACACTCTGGGGATGAGGCTCGGGCTGGACCTCAGCGGCGGCACTCACCTTGTCTACAAGGCTGATTTGTCGCAGATCGGCAACGAGACCGCTGCAGATGCCGTAGAGGGTGCAATGGACATCATTGAGATGAGAGTCAATGCCCATGGCGTTTCTGAGCCGGTTATCCAGAAGCAGGGCAAAGACCGCATATCCGTGCAACTCCCCGGCATTAGAGATATGGATGCAGCAGTTGAACTCATCGGCCAGACAGGAGAGCTCGATTTCAGAGAGCTAACTCCCGAAAGCTGGCAACTAGTCCAAACCTCAATAGCTCAGGGGAACTTCACTGGTTATGAGTCTTTCACGGATCGGGGCATCATAGAATGGATTCCAGCTACGGCCATAGACAGCAGAGGCGAAGAGGTTCATTTGACCGGCAAGCATCTGGCGAGGAATACCTACGTGGACTTCAAGGACATAACTGGTGAGCCTATAGTGCTGTTCGAGCTCACCAGCAAGGGAGCGGACCTGTTTGCGGAGATAACCGGTCGGCTCATCGGCAGGCCCCTGGGCATCTTCCTCGACGATGCATACTACTCCAGCCCTATAGTCCAAAGCAGAATTGAGGGGGGGAGTGGGGTCATCGAAAACGTCGGGAGCCGTGACGAAGCGCATAGACTAACGAGGCTTCTCAACTATGGCGCATTGCCCGTTCCTCTGGGGGAGCCCATTATTCGGGAGGATATCGACCCCACCTTAGGCGCTGATTCAATAAGGAAAAGCCTTATCGCAGGAGTGGTGGGACTTGTTCTGGTTCTGGCTTTCATGATGCTCTACTATCGCCTACCGGGCGTGCTGGCCAGCGGCGCTTTGTTGTTCTATGGCGTCCTGGTGCTGGCGGCGTTCAAACTTATACCGGTCACACTCACCCTGGCCGGCATCGCCGCCTTCATCCTTTCCATCGGCATGGCAGTTGACGCCAATGTGCTCATCTTCGAGCGCTTGAAGGAGGAACTGCGAGCGGGACGAACGCTTGGTGGAGCCATCGAGGCTGGCTTTAATCGCGCCTGGGTTGCTATTCGCGACAGCAACATATCCACCCTAATCACCTGCCTCATACTCTGGCTGATGGGGAGAGCTCTGGCAGAGCCCAGGGTAATGGGATTCGCCCTGACACTGGCCATAGGCGTTGTGCTGAGCATGTTCACCGCTATATTCGTCACCAGGACATTCCTGCGTCTATTTGTGGGCACCCGCCTGGCAGGCCGCCTCTCGCTATTCGGCATGGCGCAGGTTGAGCAGACATCGCTTTCCAAGGAGCAGGAATAGTTGTTTGACTTTGTAAGCAGAAGAAAATGGTTCTTCCTGGTATCGGGGCTGGTGATCCTAGTCGGCATCATCTCTCTGATAGCATCCGGGCTCAATCTGGGGATTGAGTTCAGCAGCGGCACCACCATGACCCTGGTCTTCAAGGACGAGGTGGGAGAAGGGGCCCTGAGAGATATGTTCACCTCCCTTGACCACTCCAATGCCAGCATCCAGCACGGCGCTAAAGACGCCTTTCTCCTGGACTTGGAACTACCACTGGATCCCAAGGAAAGAGGGAGGGAAAAAGATCGGCTAGCCGAGGGCCTGCAGGCAGAGTTTGACACAACGATCAGGATAGCCGAATTCGCCTCGATGGGAAATGCTGCCAGCCCGGTGGGAAATACTACACTCGCTCTTATATTTGGGAAAACGGTGGATCAAGGCGACTTGAGCGATAGACTGGATGATTTGGGGTATTCCTGGGGCAATATCGAGAGCACTACCCTCGATTCCTTCCTGATAAGAACTGAGACACTAGATACAGATGAGCAGGATGAGATTGAGCAAGCGTTGGAGGAGGCGTTTGGCGAGATAGATTCCCTTGACGTCTATTCAATCTCTCCTGAGGTTGCCAGCGAGCGCGTCCAATATACGACCTATGCCGTGATCGCGGCAGCAGTGGGAATTCTGCTCTATATCACCTGGGCCTTCCGCAGGCTGACCCGTCCTATCAGCTATGGGGCGTGCGCCATCGTGGCCCTGGTGCACGACGCGCTGATAGTTCTGGGAGTCTTCTCCCTGTTCAGTCTGGAAATTAACTCGATGTTCATCATCGCATTGCTGACCGTCATTGGCTACAGCGTGAACAATACTATAGTAGTCTTCGACCGCATTCGAGAGAACAGGAGACGGGACATCAGCGCAGATTTCGCCTCCGTCGTCAATGTCAGCCTCAATGAGACCGTGGCAAGATCACTTAATACCAGCCTGACCACATTGTTCGTCCTCATTGCCCTCTTACTCTTCGGCGGAGCAACTATCAGCAACTTCGTCCTGGCACTGACCATTGGCGTCATCGTGGGCACTTATAGCTCCCTTTTCATCAGCAGCCAGCTAGTGGTTTCATGGGAGCGGGGAGAACTGGGACGGTTGTTCAGCTGGATACCGCTACGCCGCGAGCAAGACTAAGCGCCAGCTTGCGCAAAAGGTTGCCTGATAGGCCCAAAAGCCAGCCAAAACACCTTGACAATATCAATATATTGTGATAATCTATGCTTCCGCCACAATATATTGATTGGCGAGGTCTCGGCGATGAAGTGTCCTCATTGCGGTCACGAAGATTCCAAGGTAACCGACTCCCGTACTGTCGATGACAGCGTCCGCCGCCGTCGTCAGTGCCTCGCCTGCGGATTCAGGTTCACCACCCACGAGAGGGTCCAGACCGGCAACCTCGTTATCATCAAAAAGGACCTGCGCCGTGAGGCGTTCAGCCACGATAAGCTGGCCACCGGCATTCGCAAGGCCTGTGAAAAGCGCCCCCTTCCCACGGGAACGGTGGAGAAGCTAGTGGATGACATTGAAACCGAGCTGCTCCAATTGGGCAAGGCAGAGGTCCCAAGCTCGGTGGTAGGTGAGATAGTGATGGACAGGCTAAAGGAGCTGGACCACATTGCCTATATTCGCTTCGCCAGCGTCTACCGCGATTTCGCCGATATCACCAGCCTCAAGCAGGAGGTGGACACCCTCATCGCCAGCAGCTATCCTTCAAGCCAGTTGCCCCTTATTCCCAAGGAAGCGCTTGATTCCTTGGGCAGAAAGGAGAGAGCTGCCTCGTCTAAGCACCGATAGTTATCAGCTAGAGTGATATCAATGACAAGGTGAGAGCTATGAGTAGCGGTAATAATCGAAAGAATAGTAAAGTCGAGCGCTCATTGCGCAACAGAGTTGCTCGCGCGATTTTCGCTTCTGCCGAGTCCATGGGCATATCGGACAGGGAGATGATCGAGGGACTCGCCGACCAGGTTATGGAGCGCCTGGATCGCGTCCCCACCCTGCCTGGTTTGGAGCATCTCGCCCCCGAGATAAGAAGGCCTGTTCACGAGACAGAGATCAGGTCGATTGCGAGAAATATCCTTGCCCAGAGGGGTCCTGAAGCGTTTCTGCCACTTGTGGAGAAGGAGGAGCAGCCCGCTATTCTGAGAACCAAGGTCAAAAGCAAGAAAACCGAGAAGTCCAAGGCCGAAGTATCGCCGAATGCCAGGGCAGTCCTGGAGAGAAGGTACCTGGTAAAGAACGACAAGGGTCAGGTGATCGAGAGCGCTGAGGACATGTTTCACCGCGTGGCCCATCACATCGCCGCGGCGGACTCGCTCTACAACCCCAAAGCCGACATCGAAGCCAGGGAAGAGGAGTTCTATCAGATGATGGCGAATCTCGAGTTTTTGCCCAACTCACCAACGCTGATGAACGCTGGCCGCGAGCTGGGGCAGCTTTCGGCCTGTTTCGTGCTGCCTATCGAGGACTCCATGGACTCTATTTTCGATTCCGTGAAGCACACCGCTCTGATACATAAGAGCGGGGGCGGCACCGGTTTCTCTTTCTCCCGACTGCGCCCTGAGGGTGACACGGTGGGCTCCACCGGAGGAGTAGCCAGCGGCCCGGTCTCGTTTATGCGAGCCTTCGATGCCGCCACCGACGTCATCAAGCAGGGGGGCAAGCGGCGGGGGGCCAACATGGCAATCCTGAACGTTGACCATCCCGACATAGTGAACTTCATCACGTCCAAAGAGGACTACACCTCCCTTACCAACTTTAACATATCGGTGGCAGTGATCGAGGAGTTCATGAAGGCGGTGGAGAGCAGCGGTGACTACGAGCTAGTGAATCCCCGCACCAAGAAGGTGGTGGGCAAGCTCAACGCCAAAGAGGTGTTCGACCGCATAGTTGATATGGCATGGAGGAATGGAGACCCGGGCATTGTGTTCCTCGACCGGGTGAACAGGGATAACCCGACTCCAAAGCTGGGAAGTGTGGAGAGCACCAATCCCTGCGGCGAACAACCCCTTCTGCCCTACGAGTCGTGCAACCTGGGATCGATCAACCTGTCCAAGATGGTCCATGAGAGAAACGGTAAGTTCGAGATCGACGAGGATAAGCTCAGGAAGACGGTGAGAATGGCTGTCAGGTTCCTCGACAACGTAATAGATGTCAACAAATTCCCCCTACCTAAGATAGACGAGATGACCAAGGCCACCAGGAAGATCGGCCTCGGGGTGATGGGTTTCGCCGACCTCCTTATCCTGTTGGGGATACCCTATGATTCACAGGAAGCGCTTAAGACTGCTGAGGACCTGATGAAGTTTATAAGCAAGGAGTCTATGGAGGTATCCAAAGAGCTTACCGAGGAGAGGGGCGTGTTTCCTGCCTTTAAGGGCAGCGTTTATGACAAGCCCGACGGTCCCGGGGTTAGAAATGCTACCAGGACCACCATCGCCCCCACCGGCACCCTGAGCATAATCGCTGGCTGTTCCAGCGGCATTGAGCCCCTGTTCGCCCTGAGCTATACACGCACTATACTGGAGGGTACACAGCTAGCGGAGGTAAACCCCCTGTTTGAGGAGGTAGCGAAGAGGGAGGGATTCTACTCTGAAGAGCTAAAGCAAGGGGTGGCTAAACAAGGGAATCTACGCGATATAGAGGGTATCCCGGAAAAGGTTAAGAAGTTATTCGTCACCTCCCACGACATTACCCCTGAGTGGCATGTCAGGATGCAGGCGGCATTTCAGAAGCACACCGATAACGCCGTATCCAAGACTGTCAATTTCCCTCACGATGCAACCAGGGAGGACGTAGCCCGGGTCTACATAATGGCCTACAAGGAGGGCTGCAAAGGCATAACGATCTACAGGGATAGGAGCCGCGACAGCCAGGTGCTGAGCATTGACACAGATGAGCTAGTCGAGGAGAAGGAGGCCAGACGAGTCCCCAGGGAACGGCCGATCACTACTGCAGGAGTCACCGAGAAAGTCGCCACCGGCTGCGGAAACCTCTATACAACGGTGAACTACGATGAGGAGGGTAGGTTGTGCGAGGTGTTCTGTGCCTTAGGGAAGTCAGGAGGCTGTGCCTCGGCGCAACTTGAGGCTATCACCAGGCTGATCTCCCTGGCACTGAGGTCAGGGGTAGAGGTGGAATCGATCATCAAGCACCTGAGAGGAATCAGGTGCCCCTCAATTGCCTGGGACAGGGGCCATGCTATCCTCTCCTGCCCTGATGCCATTGCTGGCGTTCTGGAGAGGCACCAAAGTAACAGTGGTGCTGATGTTGAGCACAAAGCCAGCCATGAAGCCAAAATCAAAGCCAAGACCAAGGGTGGTGGTGGGGTCAAGAATACGGCGGGGCAATGTCCCGACTGCGGCGGCCTGCTCATTTTCCAGGAGGGCTGCTTCATCTGCCAGGCCTGCGGCTATACCAAGTGTTAGCAATGTGAACAGTTCATGACATGGAAAACGATCAAAGAGGCCAGGCAAAGGCTCGAAAAAGAGAAGGGCACTGTGTACAAGGACTGGGGAGGGAGAACGCCCATTGCCCTCATCTACCCCAACTCTTACTACCTGGGGATGTCCAGCCTCGGTTTTCAGACCATCTATGGGTTTCTCAACAGCTACGAAAACATAGTCTGTGAGCGGATTCTGTGGGAACCAAGAATACATAGGGCTGAAGAACCCATCAGCCTGGAATCGCAGCGGCCTCTTCCCGATTTCGACGTCCTCGCCTTCTCCATCTCCTACGAACTGGATTATTTCAATGTAGTTCAAATCCTCAAAGCTGGCGGCATCCCTCTCTTCGCTGCTGACCGCAACGAAAGCCATCCCCTGGTAATCGCCGGCGGCTCCAGCGTCACTGCCAACCCCGAACCCCTTTCTCTCTTCTTCGACTGCTTTGCCATCGGGGAAGGGGAGGCTATACTGCCCAGCTTTATTGAAGTCTTGACCAATGGTCTTCAAGACAAAAAGGACGAGCTGCTCAAGGAACTGGCTTCAGTGCCTGGAGTCTATGTCCCCGCGCTATACGATGGCGATCCTGTTAGCCGGCAGTGGCTGGCTGACCTCGACTCTGTAGCTACCACCTCGGTTGTTCTGACTCCGGATACCGACCTCAGCGATATGTACCTCATTGAGATCGCACGCGGCTGTGGCTGGGGCTGCCGCTTCTGCCTCGCCGGGTTTTGGTTTAGGCCGTTTCGCTTCCGCTCTCTGGGGAGCTTGCTGGCCCAGGCCGAGAAGGGCCTTAGGTATGGCAAGAGGATGGGGCTTCTAGCGGCGGCCGTCTCAGACCACCCCGAGATAGATGAGCTTGTCTCGCGGCTGCGGCAAATGGGTGCCGAGATATCGGTCAGCTCGCTACGAATTCGCCCCTTATCCAAGAGAGTCCTTCGTGGTCTTGGGGAAAGCGGCACCCAAACCGTATCCCTGGCCCCTGAGGCAGGCTCCGAGAGATTGCGCCAGCTTATCAACAAGGGCATAACGGAGAGCGATATCATCGAGGCGGTTGACAATGTTGCAGAGCAGGGGCTGAGGCAGGTCAAGCTCTACTTTATGATTGGCCTGCCAACGGAGTGCGACGATGACATCGAGGAGATCATCAAACTGACCCTCAAGCTGAAGGATCGCATCGAGAGGACAGGATGCCGTATCGCCCTTACCGTAGAGCCTTTTGTGCCCAAAGCGGGCACCCCTTTCCAATGGCTGGCAATGGCCCCCAAGGACATTCTTCAACGTCGCACGAAGCGAATCAAGAATGGCCTTGCCAAAAGCGGCATCGAGGTCAGGGCCGAGAGCGTGGGTTGGAGCCTGGTCCAGGGGGTGCTATCACGAGGCGATGTCAGGCTGGGCGCAGCTCTGGCCAGTATGTCGGGGTACTCTCTTGCCGCGTGGCACCGGGCGCTGGAGGAACGTGATCTCAGCGCCGACTTCTACGCACATCGGGAATTGCCCCTTGATGAGCCGCTGCCCTGGTCGGTAGTGGATTCCGGCATTACCTGTGATTATCTCGGGGAGGAGCTAGAGAAAGCTCGGCGGGGTGCTGAGACCCCTCCCTGTCCACCAAAAAACTGCTATAAGTGCGGAGTATGCTAAAGCATGGACATTGAGCATAACGTACAAGAGTTGCAACGGCGCATCGCCGGGGCTTGTGAGCGGGTGGGGCGGTCGCCGGATGAGGTGACCCTGGTCGTCGTGACCAAGACCATAGAGGTCCCCGCGATCGAGGCTGCCTTCCACGCCGGCATCAGGAACTTCGGCGAGAACAGGGTTCAGGAGGCTAGACCCAAGATCGAGCAGCTTGCGAGCTTGAGGGCTCACTTAACCTGGCACATGGTGGGACACCTTCAAACCAACAAGGCCAAGACAGCGGTGGACTTTTTTGATATAATCCATAGCGTTGATTCGCTCAGGCTAGCGGAAGCCCTGAGCAGGCGCAGTCAGAAGAGGTTGCCTGTTCTCATCGAGGTCAACGTTGCCGCTGAGGCAACCAAAAGCGGCTTCACGTTGCCTGAGGTCGATGAGGCAGTCAAGCGTATCGGGAGGTTGCCTAATCTCGAAATCGAGGGGCTGATGACCATCGCTCCCTGGGTGAGCGATGCCGAGGAGGTGCGGCCTGTCTTTCGTCGGTTGCGGCAACTTGGGGATGCTCTGGGGCTCAGGCATCTCTCTATGGGGATGACCGATGACTTCGAGGTCGCCATTGAGGAGGGAGCTACGCTGGTGAGGATCGGTCGAGCGATTTTCGGCGAGAGAAGACGAGCTTGAGGAGAAAACGATGAGGATCGCCTTTATTGGGGCCGGGGTTATGGGTGAGGCTATGATTTCAGCCCTTCTCAGGCAAGGAGCAACCAGCCACGATACGGTTTTTGCCTGCGACGTCGATCAAGCTCGCCTTACCCACATAGGGGAAAAATACAAGGTCAATTGCGCCCGAGATATTCACAGAGCGGTCCTTGATCGCGAGGTCATCGTGCTCTCGATCAAGCCTCAGACACTGGCCGCGGTGATGAAAGACCTCAAGGGCGAGCTAAAGGATGAACAACTGGTGCTCTCTATCGTCGCCGGGGCCAGAATTGACACCATCAGAAAAGGGCTGGGACATGACAAGGTTGTGCGGGTGATGCCCAATACACCAGCACAGGTTGGAGAGGGGATGAGCGTATGGACCTCCACCGCTGCAGTGAGCCAGAAGCAGAAGGAAATGGTGCAGACTATCCTGAGGGCGATGGGCAAGGAGATATACTTTTCTGATGAGAAGTATATCGACATGGCTACGGCGATAAGCGGCAGCGGCCCTGCCTATATCTTCCTGATCATAGAGGCGCTCATCGACGCCGCGGTGCAGATCGGGCTGCCTAGGGAGCTGGCAGGGGAGCTGGTAACGCAAACTGTGCTGGGCTCTGCGCATATGACCAAGGAGTCCGGCAAACACCCGGCGGAACTGAAGAATTCGGTTACCTCACCGGGAGGGACTACCGCTGAGGGTCTTCTTTGCCTGGAGGAGGGAGGGGTGCGAGCCCTCATAGCCCAGGCGGTCATCGCTGCTTACGAGAAAGCAAAGCTTCTTGGAGGTGAGAGCGGCAAATGAGTACCGCAGCCGTGCTTATCTACTACATCATACAGGTGATCACCATCGCCATATTCGCCAGGGTTGTCCTATCCTGGTTTATGGTCAATCCCACAAGCGGCTTCGTTGTTAGCCTCTATCAGGTACTTTTTCAGGTAACTGAGCCTATTCTGGGGCCGCTACGTAGAATCATCCCCACGATAGGCATGTTCGATATATCACCGATAGTGGCTATCATCGTGCTGCAGATCATTGGCCGGGTGCTCATTCAAGCTCTTTCCTAGAGGTCTACAGTTCCCACGCAACCTCGCCACCAATAATTGTCTTCTCCACCCGAATTTCCTTTATCTCCTCCGGCGGCACCCTGGTGGGGTCAGCGCTCAAAACCACCAAGTCGGCCAGCTTACCAATTTCGATGCTTCCTTTTAAGCGTTCCTCAAAGGAGGCATAGGCTCCGCTTAGGGTATATATCCTGAGCGCCTCGCCGGGGGAAATAGCTTCCTCTGGAGAGAGGACTTGCCCGCTCTCAGCCTTGCGCGTGACCGCAGCGTAGACCCCAACCAGTGGGTCACAGGGCGCCACCGGACAATCGGAGCTGCCCGCTGGTCTGAGCCCGTTCTCCAAGAAAGACCTCGTCCGATACAGCCAGGGCAACTGTGTATCGGGGACATCGTTCAAGTATCTCTCGCCGCTGAAGTAAATAAACCCTGGCTGAGTAACAACCACGGCATGTACATCCTGCAATCGGCGCAGTAGCGGGGGGGAACATACCGAGCAATGCTCTAACCGGTGGCGATGGTCAGCCTTTGGAGACCGATGCAGGCAGTATTCCAGGGCAATAGCCGCTGCCTCCACAGTGCCCTCCTCAACAGCGTGTATGGCTACCTGAAAGCCATCCTGATGCGCCGTAAGAACTCCTTCATTCAGTTCCTCCTGGGACGGGTTGAGCTGCCCTCTTGTTTCATCCAGGGCTATCTTGACCGCGCCCAACCTGAGTCCATGGTCGCCGTAGCCGGGCAGTAGCCCCCTGTCTTTGAGGTTGGAGAGAGCGTGGAGCCCGAACATCATGCAGACCCTGGGGATAAGCTCTCCCCCCTCTTTGAGCTTGAAAAAGGTTTGCCACTGCTCGAGGCCATTTCTCACCGTAGCGTCCTGGATCGAGGTGATACCCGAGGAAAGAAAGCTCTGATTGGCAAGCCTCACCCCCTGTCTAAGCTCCTCGTCGCTCAAGGGGGGCATCACCTGCTCATTGATATAGGAGTTCATGCCGAAGAGGATGCCGCTGGGTTCCCCCGTCTCCAGTTCACGGTCAATGAGCCCGCCTGGGGGATCTGGGGTCTCTATAGAGATGCCGGTAAGAGAGAGCGCCAGGCTATTGAGCACACAGGCATGCATGGAGCGATGGGTTAGCTTCACTGGATGATATGGTGCCGCTCGGTCGAGATCGTGGCGGGTGGGGTGGCGGCGCTCGCTGAGGTGGAACTCGTTGTAGCCGCTAGCTTTCAGCCAGGTGCCCTGGGGAACACGCTCTGCCTGCTGCCTGATCTTGCCCTGGATATCAGAAATGGACGCAACCGAAGCAGGACTGCAATTGATACTGAGTAGGCTTGAGGCATAGGCCAGGACATGGGTATGAGCATCGTTGAAGCCGGGGATAACCGTTTTGCCCTCACAGTTGATGAGCTTTTTTCGCTCTTTGAAGAGGTCGAGGTCGGTATTGGAGCCAACCCAGACTATTTCCCCCGCTTCTGTTGCTACCAACTCCGCCCTGGGCTGCTGGGGATCAATGGTCAGTATGTTGCCATTATAGAGGACGAGGTCTGCTGCTTGTGCACCCAATATTCACCGGCGATATTGTGGAGACTTTAGCTCCACTGGACTCGGCCCTGCTCCAATGGCCACAGACTTATTCTTGAAATCAATGTCTCGATGTAACTGTTGACCGTAGTGCAGTTTCCGTATGCCTCCATGCTGGCCCCAGTCCAGGGTATATCTCCTTCTTTGAGCCAACGGCGTTTACCTAACGCCTCTTCTCTAGACACCTCAGTTTCGACTGCTTTGCCGATACTGGAGCTGATGTCAATATCACCGGCATCGCTGAGCACCGCCCCGCGCTCCAGCCAGACAACCGCACGATTGAGATACCTCTTAATCCTATCAGTCACCTCACCGACCTCAGCGTACTCAGCCATCGCCCGCTCGACAAACTTATCCGCTATCTCCAGCACAACAAGCAGTTTGAGTGTCTCCAGACGCTCTGCCCCTCCAGCATAGTATAACAACACCTACAATTATATCAACGCCTGGTGCCCCCACACTATGATGGGGTGAACTTGTGAAGGTGACAACGTCCACAAGGAGCGGGGTTTAGAATCGCCCTAAATCCCGCTTTAACAAAGGGGACCCCCTCTGCTCGCCCCCTCCGCACATTTGGCTCTCTCGAGGTGCACCATAAGGATGGCGACATCTGCCGGCGTTACCCCGTAAATACGGGAGGCCTGGCCCAAAGTAGCTGGCTGGAAGTACTTCAACCTCTCGCGGGCCTCTGTACGGAACCCGTTGATGCTATCGTAGTCAAACCTTTGGGGGATAGCCTGTTCCTCCAGGCGGCGAACCCTCTCGATCTCAGCCCTTTGCCTCTCAATATACCCCTCATACTTAGCCTCGATCTTGACCTGCTCCCGACAATCAGGGCCAAGGTCCGCCTTGCCAAAGCCAAGGTTGGTCAGTAGCTCATAGTTTGCCTCGGGGCGGCGCAGGAACTCCAAAGCACTGATGCTGCGCCCTATGGGGGGAAGGTGATACCTATGCAGCAGAGAGTCAAGCTTCTCTCCAGGGCTGAAGTGGGTTCTTGCCAGGCGGCGCAACTCCTCGGCAATATCCTGGCGCTTTTTCTCAACAGGGAGGTAGCGATCCTCTGGAATGAGGCCCAGCCTGTAGCCAATGGGAGTTAATCTCAGGTCCGCATTGTCCTGGCGCAGCAGGAGACGATATTCAGCCCTCGAAGTCAGCAGCCGATAGGGTTCGGTGAGTTCCCTGGTCACCAGGTCATCGATCATCACCCCGATGTAGGCCTGGTCGCGGCGCAGTATGAGCGGTGGCTCGCCCTTGACCTTAAGCGCTGCGTTTATCCCAGCGACTAGCCCCTGTCCTGCCGCCTCCTCGTAGCCGGAGGTGCCGTTTATCTGGCCAGCGAAGAACAGCCCCGGGACAAGCTTCGACTCCAGCGTGGCCTGGGTCTGGCTGGGTGGGACATAGTCGTATTCGATGGCGTAGCCTACCCGCATCATCTCCGCTCTCGCCAGGGCAGGGATGGTACGCAGCATAGCCAGCTGCACGTCCTCGGGGAGGCTAGTGTTAGCCCCCTGGACATAGACCTCGTTCGTCTGCCAGCCCTCAGGCTCCAGAAATAGCCCGTGAGCATCCTTATCGGCGAAGCGAACTATTTTGTCCTCTATCGAAGGGCAGTAGCGAGGCCCCACCCCGTCGATAAGCCCGGTGAACAAGGGGGCGCGGTGAAGATTGGACCGGATTATCCGGTGTGTCTTTTCGTTGGTGTAGACCAGATAACAGGGGAGCTGCTGCCGCCACTGGATTGGCCTGTCCTGGGGATAGATGGGATTTGGGGGAGAGGAGTAGAGAGGCTCGTTGGGCGGGCTAAAGCTAAAGTAGAGAGGCGCTTCGCTCCCCGGCTGGGTGATAGTCCTACCGAAATCGATAGTCCTGGCGTCGAGGCGGGGAGGGGTGCCTGTTTTCAGTCGTCCCAGGGTAAAACCCAGATTCCTCAGGCTTTGGGCCAGTCCGTAGGCAGCGAATTCCCCCGCTCTCCCCGCGGGATAAGTAGCATCTCCCACAATCACCCTTCCCGCCAGCGAGGTCCCCGTGGTTAGAACTACAGTCTTACCCTCATACGTCCAGCCGGTATTGGTCCTCACTCTCAGAGCTGTTCCAGAGTTCCCCACAGGCTCTAGCTCCTCAACCAGCGCCTGTTTGATATTAAGGTTTGGTTGCCTCTCCAGGGTGTGCTTCATGGAGAGGCTGTAAAGCCTCTTGTCTGCCTGAGCGCGCAGCGCCTGAACAGCAGGGCCCTTGCCGGTATTCAGCATCCTGACTTGGATAAAGGTCTTATCGATGTTGTGCGCCATCTCCCCACCGAGGGCATCGATCTCCCTGACCACATGACCCTTGGCCGGCCCCCCGATAGAGGGATTGCAAGACATAAGAGCCACATTATCCAGATTCATGGTGAGCAGCAGAGTATAGCACCCCATCCTGGCTGCCGCCAGGGCTGCCTCACAACCTGCGTGCCCGGCGCCGATAACTATAACCTCATACATTTTCCCGTCTTTAGAATTCTACCATCTTGGACTCCGCCTTGTCGACTTTGGGCTGAAGGACATCAGTATGGGAGTTTTTTCAGCAACGTATCTCTTCCCACACACCCTAATGTGGTTTTGGTCACTGGGCTTTTGCGCCAACCAATGTACACAACCACGATCTCAATACCCTGTGGACAAATTGCTCTGGATAGGGTAATATGCAAGCTGGAGGGTGGAATTTGGCGCATACCAAATCAGCAAAAAAATCGATTCGCATCATAAGTGAAAGGCGAGGGCGCAATCGGTCTATTAGTAGCGCAGTAAAGACGGCTGTTATCAAGGCGGAAGAGCTTATTCTCGATAAGGAACTGGAGCCAGCCAGCGAGGCAGTGAAGGAGGCAACAATCGCCCTGGACAGGGCAGCGCAGAAGGGGGTTATCCACTCAAATAACGCTGCTCGTCGTAAGTCGCGCCTGGTGAAGAAGTTCAACGCTGCCTTTTCTGCTGAGAGTTAGGTAGCGATCGTCTAATTGAGCGTCGCTGGGGCCTTAAACGATATAGAAAAAGCTGCTCGGATGAGCAGCTTTTTTGGGCGAAGGTATTGACAGCAGGCTTTTGGCGTGATAAGCTCTGTCTCAGTAGAACAGGCGTTCGGAACATACTGAGAGGTGAAAAATGAAGACACTGTCCACAAAACAAAGGCGCATCCTCGCCTTCCTGCGCCGCTTCCGCGATGAGAAGGACTATCCTCCAACCGTCAGGGACATCCTAAAGGCTTGTGGCGTTAGCTCGACCTCAGTGGTGGACTACAATCTGAAAGTCCTGGAGAGGGAGGGCCACATCCGCCGCGACCGTGAGGTATCGCGGGGCATCGAACTCCTTGGCAAGGGGCGAAGGCGCATGGTGATGGTGCCTGTCATCGGCTACATAGCCGCTGGCGAGCCGATGCCGGTGCCAACGTCAGATACCTGGGAAATGGAGCCGCTGGATGCTGTTGAGGTCAGCACTGAACTTATCCAGGGCAAGGACAACGTTTATGCCCTGAGGGTAAAGGGGACCTCGATGATCGATGCCTTAATCAACGATGGTGATATCGTCTTGATGCAGCAGGCGGCTACCGGCGAGGACGGCGAGATGATTGCTGCCTGGCTCAAGGCGGAGGAGGAGACAACCCTGAAAAAGCTCTACCGGGAGCGTGACCGCATTCGCCTCCAGCCGGCCAACTCCGAAATGCAGCCGATCTACACTGCCCCGGACAATGTGGAGGTTCAGGGAAAGGTTGTCGGAGTCATCAGACAAGTCTAGGTGGCATTGAAATGCCGACTGGCGATCTACTAATAGGTTCAAACGGATATCTTGCGCTTGAGGTCGGGCCTTGGGCAAAAGAGAAATTATTCCACATTCAGCGATACTGCGAGATATTCAGTTCCGGCATGAAACGCAAATGGCCTGCGCGCACTTTTATAGACATTTTCGCTGGTCCTGGCAAGTGCGCGGTTGAAGGAACTGGTGAAGAGATTGACGGGTCCCCTCTAGTTGCTCTTCGGTGCAAAGTGCCATTTACTCACTGTTTTTTTAATGACATTGATCGTAGTGCCATAGATTCCCTTTATAGTCGTAGCCGCTCTTTTACATCGACAAAGATCACCTTGTTCAGCCAAGACTGTAATGAGGTGATAAAGGATCTAAGAAGTAGCTTGCCGTCGTCTTCATTGGATTTCTGCTTTATTGATCCGCTTAGCTGGGAAATCAAGTTCGACTCCATTCGCCAGCTTACGAAGGGTCGCAGCATGGATCTTGCTATAACTTTTCACAGTGGTAACATGAAAAGAGTTGTGGGCGATCATCCAGATGTTCTAAATGATTTCTTTGGTGATGATGAATGGCAGCTTGAATGTAAAAGTGCGAGAGCTAAAGGCCAAGTGAGAATGGGCCGCGCACTACTTGATGCTTATAAGAAAAGACTCAGTGGCTTAGGCTACTATGGCGTGCATGACTTCACGCTTGTAAAAAACACGAAAGGCGTGCCACTTTATCACCTAGTATTTGCAAGTAGACATACGAGAGGGGAGGAATTCTGGGGTAAAATTAGCCGTAGGTTATCGACTGGACAGTTAAGGATGATTTGAGTAATGTGAACGGCTAAAGCAGTGATTATGAGGATTCGAAGACGCGAATATCAGCTTCTGGATGGCTCTGAGCAGGACCTTGTTCAACGGGTCGGCGATGGTTCTATCATAACAAGGTTTGAGAAAACCCCCCTCCCAACCAAGCCTACAGACGTAGTTTGTCCTCACTTTCTTGAACTCAAGTGGGCTACTGGATGTCCTTTTTCCTGCGCTTGGTGCTATTTGAATGGTACCCTGAGGTTCGCACCCAGAAAATCACGACCCTACGTTAAGCCTTACCAGAAGATCGAAGATCACGTGAGAACTTTTCTGGAGAATGTCAACGGCCGTGGTGAGCTTTTGAATACCGGTGAGCTAGCTGATTCCCTGATGCATGAGAAAAATGGGCATCCCTTTTCCAAATTCATAGTCTCGCTCTTTCAGGAACAACAGATACACAAAGTTCTTTTCCTGACCAAGTCGAGGCATATCGAGCATCTACTTGACATAAATGGACAAGGGCAAGCGGTAGTCAGCTTTAGTCTGAACGCTGACGAAGTGGCTAAGAGATTCGAAAAGATTGCCCCCCCTGTGGTGGATCGCATAGAGGCAGCGAGTGAACTAAGTAGAGCGGGCTATGAGGTTAGGGTTCGTATTGATCCAATGGTGCCGGTGCTTAACTGGCGCGAGCAATACTTGCGCTTGGTTGACCATATCTTCGCAAAGTTTATCCCATCTCGGATAACGCTTGGTTCACTTAGGGGACTGCAGAGCACCATCAACATGGCGACTGACAAATCATGGGTAGACTACCTTTCTGAGAAGTCAAACTGGGGGAAAAGAATCGATTCAGATACGAGGTACCTTATGTACCATACACTCATACAGTACCTCAAGGATAAGTTTGAGTACACACATGTCGCCCTGTGCAAGGAAACTATCACCATTTGGAATAGGCTTGGTATGGATTACAAAAAGATTATATGTAACTGTCTCCTCTAGACTTGCCCCGAAATCCTGCTTGACTAACCAAAGCTGCTACCTTAGACTAGGTGCGCAGTTGAGAAGAAGGGAGGAGTACCCGGCATGGAATGGGGTATGGCGAACCGTATGGCGCAGCTAATTCAATCGGACGGGCGCTGTTTGTTCTTGCCGATTGATCATGGATACTTCCAAGGGCCCACCAGAAAACTGGAGAATCCACGCAAGACTCTTGAGCCTATTGTGCAGTATGCCGACGCGGTCTTCATTACCAGGGGAGTATTGCGTTCTTCGGTAGACCCTGGCAAAGCCAAACCGATTATTCTCAGGGTCTCCGGAGGCACCAGCATGGTGGGCAAGGACCTGGCCAATGAAGGCATCACCACCTCTATGGAGGAGGCTATCCGACTGAATGTTTCGGCGGTGGGCATTTCTATCTTTGTAGGCAGCGACTATGAGAAGGAGTCGCTGCTAAAT
>JAUXAX010000052.1 GCA_030619685.1 Dehalococcoidia bacterium | reverse complement strand
TTCACAACATATAGCCCCACTCGGGAATCCTCAGCGCACAAAGGAAGGAGAAACATCATGCAAGAGGGCAACATTATTCAGGCGACAGCGGTTCGCAAGACCTATGAGACAGGCAAGGTGAAAGTGGACGCCCTCAGGGGTATTGACCTAAGCATCCTGCGGGGCGAGATGGTGGCCGTCATGGGGCCTTCTGGGTGCGGCAAGACAACGCTCCTCAACGTCCTGTCGGGGATAGATGATGTCACTGGGGGCCAAGTGGTCATCGATGACATCTCCATTCACGCGATGTCGGACAGGAAGCGCACCCGTTACCGAGCCGAGAAGATGGGATTTGTCTTCCAGGCCTTCAACCTGCTGCCAGTGCTGAGCGCTGTGGAGAACGTGGAGCTGCCTCTGCTTGTCGCTGCGGTGAAGCCGCGGCATGCCCGGGGGCGGGCAGAGGAGGTCTTGGACCTGGTGGGTCTGGCCGGGGAGGAGCAGAAGCGCCCCGCGGAGATGTCGGGCGGCCAGCAGCAGCGGGTGACCATCGCCCGGGCCCTGGTGAACGAGCCCGCCATCGTGTGGGCCGACGAGCCCACGGGCAATCTGGACAGCGAGACCTCAGCAGAGGTCATGGACCTGCTGTGCCGACTGAACAAGGAGAAGTCGCAGACGTTTGTCCTCGTCACCCATGACATCGCCGTGGGCCGCAGAGCACATCGGATCCTCCGCATGGCAGACGGCGAGATCGTGGAGGAGCTCTGGCCGGGTGGTGGCTAAACCCTGCCCGGGTTGGCTGTAGATAAAATGAATGCCGAAGGAGGAGAAACATGTTCGCAAGGATAACGTTGTTTGAGATAGACACTGTCAGGATCAGCCTGGACGAGGTACTGGAACAGTTCAAGGAGCTGATAGTGCCTGAGGCGCGGAAACAGGAAGGATACCAGGGCATGTATGTAATGCGCACCCCGGAGGGAAAGGGAGTCATCATGTCGCTGTGGGCGAGCGAGGAAGCAGCGGCGGCCGGCGTGACAAGCGGATACTACGATGAGCAGGTGGCCAAGTTCGTGGCCGTGTTTCGCGCCCCGCCGGGTCGTGAGCACTACGAGGTAGTTATCGCTGAGGCCCCTGGTATGACGGGCGCGTAGGCTCTCGCCACCGACGCAGCCAGTCCGGCGTGTCGAGAGCACCCAGACTTACCAGGAGCAACAGGAGGTATTCATGGAGAAGCTATTTGGCATACCCATCAATCAACTTATGGTAGCCCTACTAATTATCTTCGGCGTGGGTGTCGCCATCACGATCCTCGTCGCCGTGAGAAACCGGGTGATGCTCAAGATGGCGGTGCGCAACATCCCCCGCCGCCGGGCGCAAACAGCCCTCATTGTGCTGGGGCTGATGCTGGCCACCATTCTCTTCTCCGCCTCCTTCGCCACCGGGGACACTCTTGCCCATTCCATTCGCGTCATGGCACTCGAGGCGATCGGAGAAGTGGACGTGGTGGTGCAGGCAGAGGCACCAGAGCCGTCTGGCCGGCTAACCTACTTCGATGAAGACCATTTTAACAGGGTCCAGGAGCACCTGGCAGACGACCCGGAGGTGGAGGGCGTCGCCCCCCTGGCATTCGAGGTTGCTCCAGTAGTGGCGCTGGCCACCCGCCAGAGCGAGCCCCAGGTCCACATACTGGGCTATGCCGAGGAGTGGATGGACGGGTTTGACCGCCTCGTGGACGGACGAGGGAATACCCTCTCCTTGACTGACCTGGCTCCCGGTCAGGTGTACATAAGCAGCGAGCTTGCAGACGAGCTGGACGTGGGCCCGGGGGACATGGTCCAGGTTTACTTGAGGCCACAACAGCCCTCAGCGCTTGAGGTCGTCGGGGTATACGAGAAGGGGGCCAACCCTGCTGGAGAGCTCTCCGTAGTGATGCCCCTTCCCTATCTCCAGGGGCTGACGGGAGAAGAGGGCAGGATAAACTCCATCCTCATCACCAACCAGGGAGATGCCCTTGGGGGCGTCCGGCACACCGACGCGGTGATCTCCAGCCTGGAGCCGAAGCTAGAGGGTCTGGAGGGGCCGGCCCTGGAGGCGGATCCCTTAAAACAGGATGTGTTGGATGTGGCCGACGAGGCGGGGAGCGGCTTCGCCACCATCTTCCTCGTTTTCGGGCAGTTCTCCATTGCCGCGGGAATTCTGCTCATCTTCCTTATCTTTGTCATGCTCGCCGCCGAGCGGAAGCGGGAGCTGGGCATCGCCCGGGCCGTGGGCACGCAGCGGGGCCATGTGATCCGCATGTTCACCTTCGAGGGCGCCGTCTATGCTCTCATCGCTGCCGCCGTGGGCAGCCTGCTTGGAGTGGCGGTGGGATGGGGGATGGTCCGCATTATCGCGGTCGCCTTCGGCCAGATGGACTTTGAGCTGGCCTTCGCCTTCAACTGGCGGAGCGTGGTCATCGCCTACACCCTGGGGATGGTACTCACCTTCGCCGTCATCCTGGTCTCCTCCTGGCGGGTGAGCCGCCTCAACATCGTGCGGGCCATCCGGGACATCCCCGAGCCTCGCGTCGTCGAGCGCAGGAGTCTCAAAGGGTTGATTCTGGCCATCCTGCTGCCCCTGGCAGGACTCCTCATGGCCATGTATGGCCTCCAGAACGAACAGTTGGCTGCCTGGACGCTGGGGATCTCGCTTGTCATCATCGGCCTGCCCCTGCTGGCCCGGCGCTTCGGCCTGCCGGACCGCGCTGCCTTCACCACGGCCGGGCTGGGCCTGGTGATCTGGTGGCTCCTTCCTCCTGGTATCATGGAGTCCATCCTGCCCGAGATGGAGCAGGGCATCGAGATGTTCTTCCTCTCCGGTATCATGCTGGTAATCGGGGCGGTGTGGGCCATTATATACAATTCGGACCTGCTGCTGGCGGCTACAGTGCGCCTCTTCGGCCGCATCCGGGGCCTGGCGCCGATACTCAAGACCGCCGTCGCTTACCCCATGCAAAACCGGTTCCGCACCGGCATCACTCTGGCCATGTTCTCACTGGTGGTGTTCACCCTCGTCGTGATGGCCTTCATAACCAACTCCATGACCGCAGTGTTCGAGGACACAGAAACCCTATCCGGAGGTTTCCACATCCGCGCCGACACTAGCTACGCTAACCCCATCCCAGACATCAGGACTGCCCTGCAAGAGGCCGACGATGTGGCCCTGGACGACTTTCAGGAGATTGGCACCTTCAATGGCGCCCCTGTGAAGGTAAAGCAGGAGGGGACCGACCAGGAACCCACCGACTTCTACCTCTGGGGGGTAGACGCAGGCTTCACCGACAGCGTCACCTACAAGTTCGCCATGACTGCCGAGGGCTACGACTCACCCCAGGTGCTATGGCAGGCCCTCCAGGAGGAGCCGGGGACGGCAGTGGTCTCCCCCTTCCTGGTGCCCGCCAGGGTCGACTACAGCATGGGCGGGCCTTCGCCTGACTTCATGCTGGAGGGGTTCTTCATAGAGGACGAGACCCTGCCGGATGATGTGTACATTCAGGCGCAGGACCCCCGCACGGGCGATGAGCAAAGGCTCCACGTCATCGGAGTGCTGGATCAGAGCGCCTTCTATGCGGGCGACGGAATTATAACATCCCAGGACACGGTGAACACCCTGCTTGCCGAAACGGTGCCTCCCCTGGGCTACATGTTCCGCCTCAAGGAGGGCGTGGACGCTGAAGCGACGGCCAAGGCGTTGGAAGCTCACTTCCTGGAGCATGGTATGCAGACGGAGGTGATAGCCGACGAGATCCGTGAGGGAGCCCGCATCGGCGTGATGATGAACAACCTGCTCCAGGGCTTCATGGGCCTCGGTCTGGTAGTGGGCATCGCCGCCCTGGGCGTCATCGCTGCCCGCTCCGTGGTGGAGCGGCGGCAGCAGATAGGAGTGCTGCGAGCCCTGGGCTTCCAGAAACGCATGGTACAGTTCTCCTTCCTGCTTGAATCCTCCTTCGTAGCGCTGCTGGGCATCGCCATCGGCATCGCCCTGGGCGCTGCCCTCTCCGTCCAGATCATCGACACGATGAGCGAGAACTTCGAGGGCATCACGTACCAGGTCCCCTGGCTTAACATCCTGGTGGTGGCCATCATTGCCTACGGCGCATCGCTGCTCACCACTTACCTGCCGGCGCGGCAGGCAGCCAATGTCTACCCAGCAGAGGCACTGCGCTATGAATAGCGGCCTGGCCATTGAAGCGGCTAGATGCTCAGACGTCTGGATGTCTTGATGGTCATTCCCACCCACCGTTCGGCTGAGCGTTCGACGATTAGTTCAAGGGGCACAAGGGTCCTCCACATTCTCCCCCAGCTTCCTCTCCCACGCCGTTGCCCCGATGCGCTCACAGCCTAGGGGCATTTGACGCATCACACCGCCTCAGAGCCGAGAATCCTTGCAACCACAATTCATCAAATGGGCGAAAAGTACTATACAAAACCACCCGATATGGTGATTTACATCGTCTCCAACCTAATGAATAATGCAAATAGATAACCAATTCGGATCATACAGGAAGCTGGGCCAATCAGTTCGGACAGCTTCAGGTGATGGTCTTTGGTGTGATGGTAAAGGAGGAAGACATGGTTGCTCAAAGGCGAGGTCTAAGGCGGTATGCATCACTTATCCTGCCCATAGCTGGCGCCCTACTGGCGATATTTGGCGCGTTGTGGATTGGCGTTATCTTTCCCGCGCTTGACAAGGTGCCGACGGATTACGAGCGAACCTTCTATTTCGACGGTACGTTTTCGGTGCTGAATCCTGCTACCATGTCAATGGATAGTTTCCCCGTAGAGCAGACGCTGGCGCAGGAAGCCGTTGGCACTGAAGGCGGCGCCTTACTCATCCATGAAGTGCGCACAATTGTCAACGCGGCCACCGGTGACGACATTTCGGCCATATATGGCGACGAGAGCACTCTCGCAATAGACAGACGTAGTCTTGAGTTCGTTACGGATATCGATGAGCGAGCGCGGTGGGGACAGTGGGGGCCCCCGAGGCCGTTAGGGAAGAACGATAGCTTCGATCTCTGGCACCCGGGTGCCGGACAAGCACTGGAGGCGAAATACGTGCGCAGTGAGGATTTCCGAGGGCTGGGCGTTCTGGTCTTCGAGATCGATGAAGCTAATATCCCCATCGGCACCGAGCCGATGAGCGGTATGGAGCTTTACCTCAGCCCCAGGATCACGCTGTGGATCGAGCCATCCAGTGGCACTGTGGTCAATCAGACGAGTGAAACCGTCACCAGCATCAACATGATGGGTACTGTGATGCCTATGCAGATAGCCAATGTCGGCTATGCCGAGCAGACGATCGTTGATCTGATGGACACGGGCCGGAGTGCACGCACGATGCTTCTTTGGTTCAGGACTCTTCTGCCGTGGATAACGATCGGCATTGGAGCTGCCCTACTTGTCAGCTTTGCGGCAATACTCGCGGTGACCAGAGTGCGGTATAGGGAAACCAAGGTCTGATAAACCGACCCTTCATCCCAAACCGATGGTCTCAAACCTCGGGTATTCAATCACACGCATCGAAATCGGGCGATATCAGGGGACTGGTAGATAAGTAAAGAGGTAGCGAATATGGCTACTCAGAGTATTGCTAGTCACCTCCGAGCGATTAGAGGAATCAGCCTATCGGCAATAGGGACAGCGCTGATAATCTTCGGCGCGTTGTATATCGCGGTCGCCTATCTTTCGGATATCCCTCGTATGATTGCTGCTTGCCTGGCTGGCTACATAGGCCTTCTCGCACAATGACATCATGAGACAGCGGCAATAGCCTCAGTCAACACCTTGGGCGTGTAGAAGACAACCTCAGATCCCTATCGAAGAATCGACTCAGATGAGCGCTAATGCTGCTAAGCCCTCTGCCCTGCCAAACGGCGTCTCTCTCGCCAGGAATCGACCCACACGACGAGCGCCGGCAGCACGACCAGCGTGCTGACCAGAGCGAGGAAGACGTTGATCACAGTCAGCATGCCGAAGTCACGCAGGATTAGGAAATCCACGGCGGCCAGCAGCGCGGCAAAGCCAGCAATATCAGTAAGCCCTGAGGCGATGATAGCACGGCCTATCTTGGTCATGGCAGTGGTCATTGCCTCTCTCGGCCCCTCACCCTTCCCTCGCTCTTCATAGTACCGCCTCATCAGCAATATGGTGTATTCCACTCCAATGGCAAGGATCAGCACGCCCATGGTCGAGGTGAGGGGGTTGTATTTGAGCCCTGACAGATACATCAGGCCGCTGGACCAGGCGATGATCAGCCCTATGGGCAGGATGGCCAAGAAAGCCTTAAGCAGACTGAACCTGAAGAGGAGAAATAGGGCTAAGAAGATGAAGCCGACGCCGATGAGGGTCATCTTCGACCGGCCAGTGCTCAGGGCATCGAAGAGCTCCAAGTCGAGGGCCCCCGCCCCAGTCACAGTGATATCGACACCAGGAGGACGATCGATTGCATACTCGGTCACCTCAGTTTGCAGCTTCCTTAGCCGAGCCACGTCCTCTCCTCTAAGCCTGACCACGATGTTGGCCGCGGTATAGTCCTCGCTTACCAGGTTTCTTCTGAGCGGCCCTGGCAGCTTCTCGAGGACTTGTTTGACCTGCTCAGAGCTCTGCGGCATTTCACCGCCGTTAGCCTGAAGCACGAGGTCGGCGACAGAATTCGCGCTGGAGAATTCCTCAGCCAGCTCCGTGCCAATGCGATCCTCATATTGCACCATCCAGGCCAGGATCTCGGGGTCGGTGACGTCATCCGCCTCGACCAGCACATTGGTCGGACTGGTCGACACTGCCACTTCCTGCAGGGTCAGGTAGTTCTTGACCACTGCCACATTCTCGGAGAACAAGTTGCTCCAGTCAGTCTCGGTCTTGACATGGGGGTAGCTAATCAGCCCTCCCGCGGTCAGCGCCAGGGCGACAGGGATGATGATGGCCGGATTCTTGATCACCCAGGGTGCAAGGCGCTGCAGCCCCCTCTCCACCAAGCCCACGCCTTCCCCTGAAGGCTTCTTCGTTGTTTCCTTGGCTGGAACTCCATGAGCAGCACGACGATCGCGCCAGTATAAGATTGTCAAAGGAAGGAACATCGCCACGAGGTAGCAAGCTATCACGCCGATGATCAGCATCAGCCCGAAATCTCGAATCATGGGCACAGGAGAGAAGAGCATGGCAGAGAAGCCCAGGCACATCGCGATTAAGGCGATGCCCATCGACGCCCCGATGTGAGTCACCGTGTCTACAATGGCATCGGCCAGGGGCTTTCTCCTCCCGGTCTCCTCATCGTAACGGTTGTGGAGCTGGATAGAGTAGTCCACCCCAAGTCCGATCAGTATGGGGAACGCTGCCATGGTGACCATGGTGATAGGGACGCTAAGCAGCCCCATAGCTCCGAAGGTGTAGACAATTGCAAGACCGACCTCGCCCATCGCCAGCCAGCGCCAAGCGAAGAAGCCGCGGGCCCTGAAGATAAGGGCCAGGATGAGAAACATCAAGAATATCGCTACAATGAACATGTTGCGCATACTGCTGGCCATCAAATCCTGTATCTGGGCGGTGATGGCAGGCAAGCCGGTGACAACGGCTTCGACCCCGACGAAACCCGCTGTGGCTACTGCCCTCTCAGTCTCTTCCAGCACCTCTTTTTCCTCATCTCGGGACATCCCTCCCTTTAAGACTATGGGGATGAGGGCATGCTTATCATCAGGCAAGACGTCCTTGAATTCGGATCGTATCTGGCCGCTTTCGGGGTCCATAATTATCGCCTGAAGTGCTTCTGGATCATCTGGCAAAGCCGGCGCCCCGGTGTACGCGGCAACCGCCTGTTTTATGAGAAAAGTGGGGCCGATCGCAGAGATAACCTTTGGGTTTGCTCCCATCTGGTTTTCGACGGCTTCCATTGCCTGCAAATTGGAGGACTGCAACAACTGGTCTATGTTGTCTCCCGTCACCATAACCACAATCACATTGCTACCGAAATGCTCGCTGAATCTCTCGAAGTCCTTGTAGGTCTGAGAGTCAGTGGATACCCACGTTTCGATGCCGGTGGCCATGTCGATTCGCATTGCTCCAAAGAGCGATGCTACTATCAGAATTAGACCGACAATAATGATTACCCGCCGCCTGTTCTGAATAACCACGCCCAATCTTCTGAAAATGCGCTCCATCTAAGCAACCGTCCTCCGCACTTCTTTCCGCGCCTTATTCAAGCTAGCCCTGCTCCCGTACCCGCTTCCTGTCGTTGGGCTCAAAGCCGCCTTTGGTAAAGCGCCAAGCTACTGCCAGATAAGGCAGGCTCACTGCCAACAGCATCCTGACTTTGGGCACCTGCTGCTAAGCCAACAAAGGGAGCAGCAGTGGCTCCCACAAAAAAATCCCCCCAGGCCTAAGCGACTTGGAGGGATTAAGACCATTTCACCGCTTTTTTTCTCTTGCACTGTGAGATGATGTATAGCACTGGGGGCCATGTCAATACCTCTGCTGAAATTGTAACGCCCTCTGTCGAGGGAACCGTTTCCAGCGGCCGTCCGCACAGAAAGGGAACAATCAAACACAGCATTAACTAAAGCATTTAGAATATTGCGATTATTAAAGGGCTACTGAGAACCCGAGTCTCAATATGGAGTGGATGCGGCACAGCGAATAAATCCCGAGTTGAGCGCCCGGCATGAGATTCAGGGATCCACATCCACCCCATCCGCTAGAGATACACCACTAGAACTGTAGGACAAGACAATCGCCCCAGCTAATATAGCGATTTCGCAACGTTTGTCAAGCTGTTTTGCTCACTTTTTTTGCTTTAGTAGAAAATCTCCCGGCCGTCAATTGAAACAGCAATGGAAGGCACCTTTCAGAGGAACTGGGGGGGAAAGCATTATGTGGAGTTTACGGTTTTGCCTCGCGTACTAGCTTACGGCTTCCTGATGGGTGCGGTCTGGACATTCAAAATGGCTTAGCAGCTGATCGCGATTGCGCAAATTACGGGGGCAAGAGGAAGAGGTTAGTTCAGGGGTTCAGAAGAGCTCCTTTATCTCTTCCTCTGCCTTTCTTTTGAGTTCCGCTGCATCTCGAAAGCCGAACTCTTTGTAGGAGTCGGCTGAGCCGTACTCCCTGGTTTTGACCACCACAGGCATCGGCAGCGCGTGGCCGAAGATGAGCGCCTGCTGCTTAGCTTCCAGCTTGGACAGCACCGTCTTTAGCTCGCCCTTCCCCGAGACACCCATGAGCACGCTGTCGATATCCTTCTCGTTGTCCAGAAGATAGGTCGCCTTGGTCCCGATCTGAGACATCACCTCGTCGTCGATGCCACTGGGGCGTTGGTCGATAACCAGAAGGGTTACGTTATACTTCCTCATCTCCCGGGCGATTTCGCCGAAGATGGTTTGACCTGCCATCTCGCGGTTGAGGAACTTGTGGGCCTCCTCGATGGTTATCACCAGGGGGTGAGGTCCCTCTATCTTCTCCCCCATCGCCCTGTCCGTCCTTTCCCGGTATTGGGCGTAAATGCGGCGGGTGAGGAAATTGGCCACCAGCACGTAGACGGTGACATCGGTGTACCTTCCGAACTCGAGCACCACGTTCATGCCCCGATCCAGATATTCCAGTATTCGCTGCACCGAGTTATCCCGTGCATGGGGCACCAGGAAGGGAAGCCGGCGCAATCTCCCCAGGCCGCGGCGCAGGTTGCCGTAGCTGCTCTCGTGGATGTTCAGTCTGCTGAGCAGGTCTTTGGTCTCTTCTCCTCCGCTCATGCCGAAAAAGCCCTCCAGCCAGCGCTGTTCGCCGAACTCGCGCGCAAATTGGTAAACTCCCTCGATCGCCGGTTCGGTCAGGTTCAGAGCCTCCTTCAATAGGGCGATGTCTTGGGGCTCGATCTCGTCGTAGCCGATCTCCACAATGTAGTCGGTGCTCACCTTGCGGCGGCGGGCGCTCTCCTCGTCTAGCGCGAATACCGCAACTTGAGAGGGGAAAAGCTGCTTGAGGCCTTTTACGCTGGGCACATGCTCGCTCGTGCCCGCCCAACCATACTCGTTGTGCATATCGAAGATGAGGTTGGCCGCTGCTTTCTTCTGCACCATCCCGATGAGAAGGAGCCTGGTCAAGAAGGTCTTTCCCGTGCCGCTTTTGCCGAAGACGCCGTTGGAGCGCTTGACGAACTCAACAATGTTAAGGCAGACCTTGGTCTCCATGTCCAGGGGTGTGCCCACATAGAAATGCCTCTCGTCCTCTCGACCGAATACCAGCTCCACGTCCCGCTCCGCAGCCTGCCGAACCGCCGAGAAATGGGCGGGCACTGTCTTCACCGGCTGCGGGCCTTCGAGGAGGCTCATAGCATCGCCGCTGATGGTGAGCATGGGCGTCACCTGGAGCTTCCCATAGGTGCTGGTGCCGGCGATAACATCGGCGATGAAGGGGTCGGTGACATCGGGTGGCGTTATGGTAAGCTGTTGGTCAATGGTCCCCAGGCTGACATCGGTGATCATGCCGAAGAAGCGGCTCTTTTGCCCCTCGATGACCACGTAACGTCCCACCGCCATCTCCTCAATCGGGGTGGCGCTATCCAGCTTGACCTCCATTCCCCTGGTCAGCGAGCCGCCGACCACAATGCCCAAACGTTCTCCCTGCACGCTTTCCTCGTTCACAGTTTAATCCTCCTCAGGATAGCATTGAGCCGGTTCAGTTCGCCGCCAAGCAGGACGGCCAGCTCCTTCCCCGCTCTCACCAAAAAGGCGCGTTCGTCGTCGTGGGAGCGGCTTGCCTGCCGCAGGCAGGCGGAGACTACCTCGTCTACTGATCCCGCTTTGGAATTAAGCAATATGGCGAGGAAATCCAGGGACCGGGTGAACCGGCGCACCTCGTCCTGGTCGCAGAGGTAGACGAAGCTGTGGACGCGCGGCGGGCGCGGGGAGAGATAATGGTGAAGCTCATCCCCCTGCCCGTGTCCGATGATTAGAGTATCGAAGGTGGTGCGCAGCAGCCTTGAGAGCTGCGGGTGCTGACGATAGATGTTCTCCTCCTCGGACTCCTCCCTGCCGCGCGCGAGGAGGCGGCGTCCGGGGTCTATGCTCTCGGTAGAGGCGTTGTAGACCACGCCGTATATCCCCACCTCCCCGTCGCTGGTCCTTAGCAGGCTGCCCAGGGGTGGGGGGCTGTGGAGCTCATAGCACTCGGCCACAAACTCGCCGGTGCTGGCCTCGATCACCTCGCCGATTTTGGTTGGCAAATCTGTACTCCTTGCAGGTGACGAATTGAGCCGCTAGGGCGCGGCATGCCGTGCGCCTACCATGCCTGTCGAAAACGTCTTGTGACAAGAAGATTCGTCCATCTGCCGATTTGGATTGTTCTCGTCCATCTCCCATTGTACAGGGTTGTCAAGTATATACTGGCGAATAAGGTTCAGTTCGTCTTCATTGCGGATGATGTGCTCGTAGTAGTTGCGTTGCCAAAGCGGCGCGCCTGGTGTACCTCGGAAGGCGTTGATGTGTTTGGTGGCAATGGACTTAAATTGCCCAACAATCGCGCCGATAGAACCAGGTGCAGGTCCGTGAGGACGGTTTGGGGTGTAGGGGCGACCGACTCGGTCGCCCCTACGGATGATCAGTGCCTCGGGATCGATACCAGTGGACGTACGGCATGCCGTGCCCCTACCATCATCAACAATGGCCAGAATACCGTGCAAATGGTTGGGCATGATAACCCATTCATCCAACTCAACGTTTGGGAAATGACTGGGTATTTCCAACCAGCATCCTTCCGCGACGGTGCGAATTGCCTCGTCTTCGAAGAGCAACACGCCGTTGTAGGTACAGATGGTCACAAAATACGCCCCTGGCTGGCTGTAATCATGCCCCTTCAGGCGAATCGAACGGCGCTGGTGCTTCTGCGGGTCGTATATCATTGCTGTTGCACTTGCTTCTGGCCATCCAGCCGTCTGGATGCTCAGACATCTGAATGTCTGGATGGCAAAACCCTCTTCAGCGTTTTCAACCCCAAATATCAACTCTAGATCCACCTAGTGCGCTTGCTCCTGTTTTTCTCAGAGGTCGTTGTCGACAGCCGGTGTTCGGCCAGGACGAGCTCGACAAGGTGCCGGAACTGCTCGCGGTCGCTGAATGTCACCACCGCCTGCTCATGGGACTCACTGAGGGCAGCGGGGTAGCCCTGGCCACGGCGGCACTGGTCAAGTATCAGGGCGTGAACCAAGTCAACGAGCCCCTGCTCCTCCACCCAGCGCGGGAACTCCACCCGGGCGATCTCGTCATCGGCCTTCAGGTAAAAGAAGCGAACCTCGTGGTCACCATAGTAATCTCGCACCACGGAAGAACGGCTGACGAAGGTTGCTGACCTCTCGCCTGGCTCAAGGAGAGCGTCGAAGAGGTCCCGGTCCCGCACACCGGCAACGGCGTCACACCCTCTCTTCGATGAGGGCGAGCTTCGAGGGCAGTGGCGGTCGCAGTCGGGCGGGTCATGGGGACATATGGCTACCCTGAGCGCGTTCACCACATCCGTGCTCCGGGGAAAGCTGATGTAGCTGGCAAGCGCCAGCCCCGTTTTCTGGCTGACCTCCTTGATTCTATCCAGTGCTGGAAGGAAGCTGTTTTCCAGCAATTCCGCCCTGACATACTCCGGGTAAGCACGTCCCGCCAGCCCCCACATGATGAGCGATCCATCGAGCAGGGCGACCGCGGGGAACTTTAGGGAGAGCTCCTCGCCCAGCTCGGCCAAAGCCAGGCACTCGGCAACCGCGCGCTTAATCCCTAGGAGACCACCCTCCACACGCTGTTCATCACTGCCCAGGGGATTCACTATAGTCAGGTCTTCATTGCTGGCATAGAGGGTGGGCTGGCTGCGGAGAATAGCGTCCGCGTTCTGCCCGTAGAGCAGCGCGACGCTGCCGATGTTTATCAGGTAACACCTTGCCGGGCTATGGCGGTCGACATCGATGTGAGAGCCATCGCTGGCGATCACGGCGAAATCTGGTGGGCATGGAGGGGGCTGGCGGCTCCCGACTAGCTGGACAGGAACTCCCGCCACCAGCCAGGAGGTCTTGCTGCTTTCAATTCTCCTTCTTAAGGAGTCAAGATCAGCGGACTGAAGATGGAGTATCTCCAGGGCACGGCCGAGGCAGGCTTTCCAATTCTCTTGCTCTGCCTTGAGGCTTGCCGCCATGCCATCGATTTGGGCTGCTACCTGGTTGAGGTCGAGGGACATTTCTTCGCCTCTCACGGGGAGTATAGCACAAGGAGCTTTTCAAAAACAGAGGAATTTATGCGAAACCATGCCAAAGACCATAACTAACAGAATCCATGGATTAGGGGGCGAGCCCCCGCTGGGCAGAACTGCCCGAACACATGAGCGCTACCTCGACAAACCTTACATTTATTTTTTCTTCTCTGATATGGTATAATTAGTGTGGCCATGTTGTAGGTGAGCAAAGAGATGCCGAAAATATCTCGAAAACTGATTATTTGGCTCGTGATCCTGGCGGGTGTGGTAGTCATCTTCTTTCTCATTATCTCGCCCGGGGGTGGTGGTGGTAAGAGCCTCAGCACAGGGGAAGTGATCGCCCTGCTACATGAGCAGGGTGGGGAGGTCACTATTAAAGGAGAGACCTCGCTGACTGCGGTCATAGCCGGCGAAACCTACAAGACCACTATCCCTGCGGGCTTTGACGCGTTCGAGGAGTTCAAAACCGAGATCAACCAGGGAGACGTGAAGCTTACCTATGCCAAGTCCAGCGGCTTTAACTGGGGGGGGATGCTGATCAACTTCCTGCCGCTGATCCTTTTTGGCGTGTTGATCATATTCATACTTCGCCAGGCCCAGGGCGGCTCGAGCCAAGCCATGTCCTTCGGCAAGAGCCGGGCGCGGCTGGCTAGCAGCGATAAGCCGACTATCAGCTTCGGTGACGTGGCAGGGGTCGAGGAGGCGAAGCAGGAGCTAGAGGAGGTAGTGGAGTTCCTGAGATTCCCTGAGAAGTTTATTGCCCTGGGCGCACGCATCCCGCGTGGGGTATTGCTCATTGGTCCTCCGGGTACAGGCAAGACCCTGCTAGCGCGGGCGGTTGCTGGGGAAGCTGGGGTTCCTTTCTTCTCCATTAGCGGCAGTGAGTTTGTTGAGATGTTCGTGGGAGTGGGCGCTTCACGTGTGCGCGACCTCTTCGATCAGGCTAAGCGCAATGCGCCGTGCATCATCTTTGTCGACGAGATCGATGCCGTGGGCCGTCACCGCGGGTCTGGCCTGGGCGGCGGCCACGACGAGCGGGAACAGACACTCAATCAAATCCTGGTGGAGATGGATGGCTTCGACTCCAGCACCAAGGTAATCGTCCTTTCGGCCACCAACCGCCCTGACATTCTCGACCCGGCGCTACTGCGCCCCGGCAGGTTCGACCGCCGCGTGATTCTGGATCAACCCGACATAAATGGCCGAAAGGCTATCCTCGAGGTCCATGCCAAGGGCAAGCCACTGGACCAGACTGCCGACCTGGAGATTATCGCCAAGCAGACACCGTTCTTTAGCGGCGCCGATCTGGCGAATTTGGTTAACGAGGCTGCTCTCCTGGCAGCGAGGCACAATAAGAAAGAGATTGGTTTGGATGACCTCCAGGAATCAATTGAACGCGTCCAGCTCGGGCCGGAGCGCAGGAGCCGTGTTGTCAGCCAGAAGGAGAAGGAGGTTATCGCTCACCACGAGGCTGGTCACGCTCTGGTAGCCCGTATGCTGACCCATGCTGACCCTGTATATAAGATTTCCATTGTGGCCCGTGGTATGGCGGGTGGCTACACCAAGCAACTTCCCACCGAGGATCGCCACCTCTACTCCATAGCACAGTTACAGGACACCATGACCACCTACCTCGGGGGACGCGCTGCCGAGGAGATTATGTTCGGGAATGCAGAGGTGACAACGGGGGCGAGTAGTGACCTGGAGCAAGTCTCCGCCCTTGTGCGAAAGATGGTAAAAGAGTACGGCATGAGCGAGAAAATGGGTCTGCGCACCTTTGGCCGCAAGGAGGAGCTGGTCTTTTTGGGGAGGATGGTGGATGAGCAGAAGGACTACGGCGATAAGGTTGCTGATGAGATTGACGAGGAGATCAAAAGACTGATCGATAATGCCTACGCTGAGGCCAAGGATATCCTGGCCAAGAACAAGGAGAAGCTGGTTCAGATCGCGGAGCGCTTGATCACTGAGGAGACGCTTGAAGGCGAGGCACTGGAGGCGCTGTTTAATGAGCCGGTGCCTTCATCTAAACCGGTTGCCGAGAAGGCCAAGGTCAGGAAACCAGGGCGAAAGTCACACACGGCGGAAGGCGAC
>JAUXAX010000048.1 GCA_030619685.1 Dehalococcoidia bacterium | reverse complement strand
TTTGTGGTGTAGTCTCGCTGCCATAGCTGTCAGTTAGGCCGTACTCGAAGGATACATCAACGGAAGAAGCGGTGCCCAAGCTGGTGAGGTTACCATTCAGGGTAGCCGAGTTGGTCGTCACGCTGGTGGCGGCATTAGTGGTAACGGATGGTGGAGTAGTGCCGGTGGTAAATTGCATGTCACTGCCCACAGCGGTGCCGTTGCCGACAGCCTTGGCCCTGAAGTGGTAGGTAGTGCCTGGGTCGAGGCCGCTGATGGGCGCACTGAAGGTACCGTTGGCGGTGAGGGTTTGCGGGAGGGTCACGTTGCCGTACCCCATGGTCTTGCCGTACTCGAAGGAAACGTTACCGGAAGAGGCGGTGCCCATGCTGGTGAGATTACCATGTAGAGTAGCTGAATCGGTGGTCACATCAGTGGCGGGATTGGTGGTCACCTCTGGTGGTGTGGTCTCGGCGCTAACTGGCGCTGGCAGCAAGATGGATGCCAGCAGCAGGCAGACGCAAGCGGCTGAGATAACGTGGCTTCGTCCCAAAACCCTTTCCTTAATCCTTGCCATAGTAAACTCGCTGGTTTGCTTGTCTGACTTCAATCACCTGCTGCTGTGTAATTGGCTGTGGCCTGGGGGGTGGTCAAGTCACATTTCATGAGTAGATGGCACAACATTGCCAAACCAGAACAGGTGCCGTTTCTTCATTTGCCTCGGCCCGCGCCTCTCTGGGAGGTCTACTCCCCAGCGGGACAAACGCAGACAGGCGAAACGGATTAGCTGGTATTTGGCACCTATCGGCGATACTATCGTACGCACCACTGTTATTACTATTGTAACTGTCATTCGGCGAAACGCAAGTCGGATGATCTTAACTTTACCTACACTTTTTCGAGCCTCCTTCCTTGGCGAGATTCTTTTTGGTCATGGGGTCGTACTGGTGTTCGCAGAATCTACAGCGGAGCATCATTGGCTACGCCGGTCCCTTTCCATTCGTTATACAGGCGATAGGCGGGGTACCTCTGAAAGGATGGATAGTCACACCAAAAACTTGGAAGTAGCGTATTAAGAAAAGCATTGTCCCACCTTGAGAACTTTTACATGATAGGACATTGGGTTGAACCGCGTGGTGTCCGATAGCTTTCTCAGAGCGCAACGCGATTAAGATCATCTTCAAGCGAGAGAAAAACCCACCTATATTCTTTAGCCATGCTGTCGCCACCATAGCTATCGTGCCTTACCTGAGCACGCAAATGGCCTGACTTGACAGAGTGTAGTCCTGTTAAGATAGTCCTGTTACGAAAGTACTGCCTCGGTGGGAGCGGAAGCACCATAATTAGTGGGAAAAGGTAACTTAGAGTAGCTCCCGTTCGCTTGACTTGCTCTACTTTGTATGGTATTTTATGCAAAGTACTTCTGTTCGTGGAAGCTAAAAAGAAAAAAGTGGCTCCGCGCAGCCGGAAACTGCGGGAGCCGTGACACGTGGTGCGGGAACACCTTGTGCATATTTATTATACCACACGGGAGATGTTCACGCATCTCAGTGCTGGTGCTATGTGGCGAAGAACGGAGGTGGATGTATGTGAATAAGGTAAATAGAATAGGAAGTGACACGATGAGTCTTAACAGAAAGGAGGTGAATATAGAATGAAGAAGCTAATTCTAGTTCTAGTAACTGTAGTAATGCTTGTCAGCCTTTTTCTAGGTACGGCTGGTGTTGCCCAGGCCTCTGGGGGCGCTGAAGCTGAAGCGGGGCCGTGGCCCTATGCCAGAGTGTCTGGTTGGGGGCAGAGCTCAGGTGGGGCTCTTGCTCTGGTCATTCCATTTGGCACCGGTTCGGACTCGAGGGATAGAGGATGTGACGCGACCGCGTGGGCTTTAGCTGTATCTAAATTGAGTTACGCCCACGCTTACGCCGATGCTTTAGCTGTAGATGCGTTTTGCGCCGACGCCGATGCCAACGCCTGTGCTATAGCTTCATCTGAATGGATCAGTGGCGCTGATGCCGACGCCGAGGCTAATGCTTTTGCTGCGATATTCGCCGATGCCGAAGCCGACGCCTGTGCTATAGCTGTAGCTGAATGGATCAGTTACGCTGATGCCGACGCCACCGCTAATGCTGTAGCTGCGTTATTCGCCGGTGCCGACGCCGACGCCTGTGCTTTAGCTGTAGCTAAACAGTTCAGTCACGCTGATGCCGACGCCGAGGCTAATGCTGTAGCTGCGTTATTCAACTGTGTCGACGCCGATGCCGATGCCATAGCTATAGCTGAAGAATGGAGTACCGCTGTTGCTCACGCCACGGCTAATGCCTTCTTGGGCGGCGATGCCGATGCCGATGCTACTGCTATAGCTATGTATGACAGTCACGCTGTTGCTGACGCTGATGCTGATACCTGCTTGGGCGGCGATGCCAACGCCGATGCTTTAGCTGTGGCTATGTATGACAGTCACGCTGTTGCTGACGCCGATGCTGAAGCCAGTTGCGATGCCGATGCCGATGCTACTGCTATAGCTATGTTCGGCAGTATGGCTTTTGCTGATGCCGATGCCGTAGCTGATGATAGGGGTGACGCCGACGCCGATGCCACTGCTACAGCTATGTTTGGCAGCCTTGCCGTTGCTGTTGCTGTTGCTGATGCTGATGATCGTGGTGACGCCGATGCAGACGCCATCGCTGATGCTGACATGGACAGCGCTGCCTTTGCTGTTGCAGTTGCTGATGCTGACGATAAGGGTGACGCCGATGCAGACGCCATCGCTGATGCTGACATGGGCAGCCTTGCTGTCGCTGTTGCTACGGCTGATGCTGATGATTGTCGCTCTGACGCCGATGCAGACGCCACGGCTGATGCTGACATGGGCAGCCTTGCCGTTGCTGTGGCTGATGCCGATGCTACCAGGGGCGGCGATGCCTACGCTGACGCCGATGCTGATGCTGAATGCTTCAGTGTAGCTGTTGCTGACGCCGATGCTGATGCTGCCATGGGCGGCGATGCCTCTGCTGACGCCGATGCTGATGCTTCCACGGGCAGCGTTGCCGTTGCTGACGCCACCGCTGATGCTGAGAAGTGCGGCGATGCCGTTGCTAAGGCCGATGCCGACGCTGTACTTGGTGGTACCGCTATTAGCTCCTCAACAGCTGATGCTACAGAGGACAACAAAGTCGCTGATGGCGCTCCCGCTGGCTATGACATTGACGTTGGACCGGGAGGAGTTGCCTGGGCTTCGGGTGCTACCAATGATGGTGATGACCTGGCGATAAGCACCTCACATAGCTTCAGTTTGCTGGGTGGCGAAGCTACTGCTACAAGCGCGGCTGATTCTGAATGGGGTGTGGAAGTCAATGCCGATGTCACGCCATGATACACAGCCCGTTTCACGCTAATAGGACTGAGGCGACCCGTCAATGGGTCGCCTCACTCTTTCCTGGTCTTTGCCGGCCAAGCGAAGGATCACCAGCCGAGGTTGACAGTTACCCCCCGACGACGTTATCATGCGTCCGCGGCGCTCGGCTATGACCATAATTTGACACAGGCAGGTGGAGTATGGATCGCGGTCGGATTGTTCTTCTTCTCGGGTTGGTTTTGCTACTCGGCGGCATCCTCGCGGCCTGCGAAGCCCCTGCGACACGCACAGCTGAGTGGCACCTTGACCAGGGCAACAAGTTGGCTGATGAGGGGCGCTATGATAAAGCGATAGGGGAGTACGTCAAGGCGATCGAGCTTGACCCCAACCTGCTTCTGGCCTACGTCAATAGGGCCAGGGCCTACAACGGGAAGGGGCAGTACGACCCGGCGATCGCTGACTGCAACAAGGCGATCGAGCTTGACCCCAATCTGGCCCAGGCCTACAACAACAGAGCCTACGCTTACGCCAGCAAGGGGCAGCACGATCTGGCGATCGCCGACTGCAACAAGGCGATCGAGCTTGACCCCAACCTGGCCCAGGCCTACAACAATAGAGCCGCAGCCTACGCCTGCAAGGGGCAGTACGATCTGGCGATCGCCTACTGCAACAAGGCGATCGAGCTTGAGCCCGACATGGCTCTGGCCTACAACAACAGAGCTGCGGCCTACGCCAGCAAGGGGCAGTACGATCTGGCGATCGCCGACTACAACAAGGTCATCGAGCTTGCCCCCAACCTGGCTCTGGCCTACAACAACAGAGCCGCAGCCTACGCCAGGAAGGGGCAGTACGATCTGGCGATCGCTGACTATAACAAGGTCATCGAGCTTGCCCCCAACATGGCTCTGGCCTACGTCAACAGAGCCGCGGCCTACAGCAGCACGGGGCAGTACGATCTGGCGATCGCCGACTACAACAAGGCGATCGAGCTTGACCCCAACATGGCTCTGGCCTACGTCAATAGAGCTACGGCCTACGCCAGCAGGGGGGAATACGACCTGGCGATCGCCGACTGCAACAAGGTCATCGAGCTAAACCCAAACGATGCTGAGCTCTATCTCATTAGAGCCTTGGCCTACAAACTGCAGGGTAAAAAAGCCGAGGCTATAGCTGACTTTGAGAAGGTCCTCACTCTCACTGCTGATCCTGAGTTAATCGAAATAGCCACGCAGCAGATTGAAGAACTTACCAAGTAAAGCGTACTAGCTCTTTACCCTGCCTGGCTATCTGCTTGCTTCGCTATCAGATACCGAAAACCCCTTTCGGGTATTCTAAGGTCGACCCTCATAATGAAAAAGAGACCTCAAAGAGGCCCCTTTCTTTTCCACAGGTGTCCTGCTACTAGGCTGCTACCTCAAAGGCGAAGGCGAAGCTGTCGTTATTGAATTTCGCACTCTAGTGAGCCTAGCCCAGCTTGCCCATCTGGCGTCCGCCGAGGAGGTGGAGGTGAAGATGAGGCACCACCTGTCCCCCATGGGGCCCGCAGTTGACCACCAGGCGATACCCTTTCTCAGAGATGCCCGCCTCCCTGGCGAGTCGGTTTGCCACTGCCACCAGGTGTCCAAGAATCGGCGCCTCGTCCTCGGTTAGCTCAGCCGCCGACTCAATGTGTTTCCTGGGTACCAGGAGCAGGTGCACCGGGGCTTTAGGGTTGACGTCGCGAAAGGCGACTGCCTGCTCATCCTGATAGAGGATATCGCTTTGAATCTCGCCGCTTATAATGCGGCAGAAGATGCAACTCATTTCACAAGTATTCAGCTTTCGAAATGTTCTAAGTGCTACGTTCTAGGTTAGCCTTGAACGTAGAACCTAGAACCTAGAACACCGATTGACCCAACCCAAAGGGTTAAAGGCCTATCTGCTGTGCTACCAGCTCGCGGTGATAGTCGGCGTCGCCGAACATGAGCTCTGACGCCTTGGCCCGACGATAGTAAAGCTGCATGTCGTGATCCTTGATGAAGCCGATGCCGCCGTGAATCTGGTGCCCCTCCACACAGGTACGCCGGTAGGCCTCGCTCACCCACGCCTTGGCCATAGAGACCTCTAAAGCGCAGGGAAGCCCCTCGCTCAGCTTCCATGCCGCCTGATAGGCGATAAAGCGGCATCCATCGACATCGGTTGCCATATCGGCGCACTTGTGCTGAATCGCCTGGAAGCTCCCGATGGGTCGGCCGAACTGCACCCTTTCCTTGGCGTAGTTGACGGTCATCTCCAGAACCTGCTGGGCGCCGCCTACCATAAGGGCACATTGGGCAAGCGTAGCTTTGGGCAGCATCTCCTTGACTACCGCCCAGCCATGATCAGGTTCCCCAAGCATGTTCTTTCGGGGAACCCGCACCTTATCGAAGACGACCTCAAACTGCCTGTCGGAGGCGATCGTTCTTAATGCGGTGCAGCTTATCCCCGGGCTCTTGGCGTCTACCAGAAAGAGGGTGATCCCGTCCTCCGCATCCCCGCTCTCCTTTGTCCTGGTGACGCATAGCAGGCAGTCAGCAATGTGGGCATCGGAAATAAAGAGCTTGGTGCCGCTGATAACAAAATCATCCCCTTCGGGCGTTGCCTTAACTGTGATCCCAGCCGCATCCCAGCTGGCGCTGGGTTCGGTCAGGGCTAGAGAGAGTATCAGATCGCCCTTGGCTATCTTGGGCAGAAACTCGCGCTTCTGCTCATCGGTGCCCGCTGCCAGGATAGGTAAGCCGCAGTACACCACCGTGGATAGATAGGGTCCGGGTACCAGCGCCCGCCCTAGCTCCTCGATGAGAACTGTCAGATCCAGGAAATCTAGCCCTTCCCCGCCATATTCCTCAGGGAAGACCAGCCCCATCCATCCCAGCCCCGCCATCTTCTTCCACAGCTCTGGAGAATATCCCTTTTCATCCTCCTCCATTTCCCTCACCAGCGACTTGGGGCACTCATTCTGCAGAAAATCACGAGACATCTTCCGCAGCATTTCCTGCTCTTCGCTAAGCGCAAAATCCATGGTCTTTACCCCCTATCCTTCAGTGTTATGCTAAACTCTACATTCTGGGCAGCCCCAGTCCCATTGTGGAGATAATAATCCGCTGGATCTCAGAGGTGCCCCCGGCTATCGTTATGCTCACATTCCACAGGTAATCCCGCTCAATTAAGCCGCCAAGTCTGGCCCCCCTGGAGCCTGGCTCAATCTGCCCATAGAGACCCAGGATCTGCAGCCCCGTATTGGAAATCCTCTGCATCAGCTCGCTGCCAAACAGCTTGATCATGGCTCCCACAGAGGTGACGTCCTGCCCCGTGGCCTGTACCCAGGCTGTCCGGTAGGCGAGCATCCGGCAAACCTGTATCTCGATAGCCATTTCTGCCAGCTTGTGTCGTACTAGTGGGTCTTGGGCTAAAGGTGCGCCATTGCACCTGGTCCCCTTCACAAACTCAATCAGTTCCTCTAGAATCCGCTGCGGCAAAGAGGCAAATCCCGTCCCCGACCTTTCGATGTTCACCAGCACCATGGCTGCCAGCCAGCCTCGGCCTCTTTCACCTACCAGGTTCCCCTTGGGCACGCGGACGTCGTCGAAAAAGACCTCGCAAAGGTGCCCCACTCCCTCCATGCTTTCCAGGACGTTCACCGTGATGCCCGGGGTCTTCATATCGATGAGAAGCATGCTGAGCATTCGCGAGCGCTTTGGGGCATCGGGATCAGTCATCACCGGCGCGAAGCACCAGTGGGAGCGGTGGGCGGCGGTAGTCCAGATTTTTTGCCCGTTGATCACCCAGCAGTCGTCCTTCTCCACAGCACGTACCTGTACGGCTCCTAGGTCGGAGCCAGCCCCGGGCTCGCTGAAACCCTGAGCCCAGTAGAACTCTCCCTTGGCTATTCCCGGCAGGTGCTTCCTCTTCTGTGCCTCATTGCCGAAGTTGAGCAGGAGAGCGCTTATCATCTTCCAGCGGTACCAGTAATCCATCGCTGGCGCTCTCCAGTAGGCAAGCTCCTCGCCCAAAATGGCGTCTTCCCACAGCGGGCGCTCCCGGCCCCCGTATTCCTTGGGCCAGGTGAAGGATATCCATCCCCTCTCGGCCATTGCTCGCAAGAACCTCTGAGTAATATCCCACCATTCATCCGTTTCCTCTTCTGGCGCGCCACCATGCAACCAGTCGGAAGGGAGTTGCTTGGCCAGGAAACCCTTTACTTCTTGGCGAAACCTATCCTGTTCTTCGCTGAATTGGAAATCCATGCATCACTCCCTTTCAGCGCTGCGATTCAGCATCTTCACCGCTCAAGTCGACTGAACAATGTTGGCGTTTGCTCTAGGTGAAATCCACCGCCAGGCAGGTTACAGTCCTCTCTATGCCGCCTACGGGGTGGATTTCATTGGTGACTAGGTTACCAACTGCGGTCAGGTCTGCTCCCTCAATCACTGCGATCACATCATAGGGGCCGGTAACAGCATTTACTTCTTGCACACCTCCTACTTTGCGGAGAGCGAGGGCCACATCCTTTGTCTTGCCTACCGAGGTCTCGATCAATACATAAGCTCTGGCAGCCATTAGGCTTACCCCCTTTCCACCCTTAGGTAACCGGGATTCTGGTGAACTTCAATGGACGGGATTTCCGCTTTCTTCCTGCAGCTCATTCGATAGGGAACAAGCCATCCCACATTATACCTCGACCCAGCACTGTTGAGAAGTGCCCTGTGAGGGATCTTACATTGTAAGCGTTCAGCCGGAATGCTTGCCCTATATTATATTATGCGTTTAAGCCTGGGGTTGGGGGTGATGCCAGGGATCCTTCCCCTCTTGGCTACAGGTTTCCCCTCCACCTCGTGCAAGTCAGCGGTGAAGTCGATCGGCTTGGCCCCGCTTATATAACTCCCTACGCCAAAGCCATCGACCGGTGCTCCATTCTCCACAAAGTACCTGATGCGGTCTGGGTCAAGCCCACCGCTGACGAATACCTCTACCTCCTTGAACCCTGCTAGGTCTAGCCTGGCTCTCACCTCCTTGACCAGGTCAGCTGTAACGCGACCGCGCTCCGGCGGGGTATCCAGCCTCACTCCAGATAGCTTTCCCCCCAACGCTTGCGCCACAATCACGCTTTCTTCAGCCTCATCCTTAAAGGTATCGACCAGAGAGATGCGGGGCACATCTGGCGGCATGTGTTTATCGAAGGCCAGGGTTGCCTTGGCAGTGTCGCCCATGACTAGGATCAGGGCGTGGGGCATGGTGCCCGCAGGGGTGACTCCTGCCAGCCTAGCCCCCGCTACCGAGGAGCATGACTGGCAACCACCTACAACTGCTGCATATTCCATTACTGGGGATATCAGCGGATGAACGTGGCGAGCCCCGAAACTTATGATGGGGATACCCTGGGCTGCGTCGACGCATTCCGCGGCAGCTGTCGCCCAGCCGCTACATTGAGCTAGTATCCCCACGATAGCGGTCTCGTACACTGCGAAGGACTGGTAGGGGGCGGTTATCCTCAGGGCAACCTCTTTCCTCTGCATATGATCGCCCTCAGACAATGCCCAGACCTCACTGCCCTGTGGCAAGACCTTGTCGAGCAAAGCCTTCACCTCTCTCATACCGCACAGCATCCCATCCCTGCTGGGGAAAACCTCCATAGTCGCCACCGGGTCAAGCCCCTCACTTTGCAGGATGTCTCTTGTGCGCAGGAAGTAGATATCGGATGTTTCCCCGGACAAAACAGACGGGTGGACTTCGAATTCAGGCTGGTGCATTCTCACTCCAAGGTTACCAGCTTAGCTCCTAATACCTTATCCATATGGTCGAGGGCGAACCGGTGCCCGTTTTCGTTAAAGCTGGCAACGCAGTCGGTAGGGACCTCCACTTCGTAGTCGCGGTTCCGGGCATCGGCAACGGTGTGTATAACGCATATATCGGCGCAGACGCCGCAGACGATAAGCTTCTCGGGACTGAGTTCCTTCAATCTATCGTCAAGCGCAGTGTTGAAGAAGCCACTATAGCGATTCTTTGCTATCACCTCTCCAGGATAACCGCGGAGTTCAGGAATAATCTCCGCCTCCTCGGTTCCGGAGACGCAGTGGGCAGGGAACATCTTGAATTCGAGGTCATCAGGTGCATGACGGTCGCAGATAAAGAAGACCTTTGAACCTTTCTCCAGTTCCTGCTGCAGCAATTTACCTATTCTGGGGATTATGTCGCGCGCCTGCTCACCGCAGTAGAGGGGGTAGCCTTCCTCCATGAAGCCTTTGAGCATGTCTACCACCAAGACCGCGTTAGCCATATGCTCATCCCCGCTCTCAGAGCAGTGGCATTATAACATCTCGATAGATGGTGGGCAACACAAGGTAGTAGGGGCGACCCACTGGGTCCCCCCTACATTAGTCGTTTGAGAAAAGTGGTCACATCCTATATAATTGAGAGAACGCTTAACTGGGGGTAGGGATTTGGGCACACTGGGAAAACACTATCTTCTGGACTTGAAGGATTGTAGCAGGAATCGGCTTGACGATCTGGACTTCATTAAGGAAGTTCTCGTCTCCGTGGCCCGGGAGGCAGGTGCCGCCGTAATCGGAGAATCCTTTCATAGATTTCTGCCGCAAGGGCTGAGCGGTGTGGTGCTGATCAACGGGGCTCATCTCTGTATCCATACCTGGCCGGAATATGGCTATGCGGCGGTCGATATCTTCACCCACGGGGACTCCTTCCGGCCCGATGAGGCGGCCGGCTTGATTGTAGAGAAGCTGGAGAGCAAGAATCCTGCCATAGTGGAGCTGAAAAGGGGATTTTAGCCTGTGAAAGATGTGCCGACAAACTGGTTTTGGGAGTACGTCACCCCCCATCTCATCCAGCAGTTCAGTATCAGCGACATACTTTACACCGGGGAATCGGAGTTCCAGTCTATTCAGGTCATCGATACCCCAGGTTTCGGCAAATGCCTTATTCTGGATGGCAAGATCCAGTGCAGCGAAGCGGACGAATTCATCTACCATGAGTCCCTGGTTCATCCTGCGATGATCACCCACCCCAAGCCGGAGGCCGTTTTCATCGCTGGGGGTGGTGAGGGGGCGACCTTGAGGGAAGTCCTGGCGCACAGCACGGTGGAAAAGGTGGTAATGGTCGATATTGACAAAAAGGTGCCAGATATCTGCAAGGAATTCCTCCCTTTCCTGAGCCAAGGCTCTTTCGAAGACAGCCGCGTTGAGCTTCTGCACATAGACGCTATGAAATACCTCGATGAGACGCGGGAGAAGTTTGACGTGATTATCATTGATCTCACCGAGCCGCTTGAGGAGGGTCCAGCTTACCTGCTGTACACTCAGGAGTTCTATCGGGGCCTCAAGGGGAAGCTTACTCAGGATGGGCTTGTCGCTCTTCAATCCGGTTCGACAAGCATGGTTATCTCGCTTGGCTTTATCGCGGTGGCCAATACTCTGCGTACGGCGTTCTCTGTAGTCGCTCCCTACCAGTCGGAGATACCTTCCTTCGGTGGCACCTGGGGCTTCGCTATGGCTTCACAGAATCTGGACCCCCGCGAGCTTTCCTCAGAGGAGGTTGATCGCAGGCTGTCGAGACGGGTCAACAAACCCCTCCGCTTCTACGATGGGCTTACTCACCGCGGGATGTTCTCCATTCCCAAGTACCTCAGAGAGGAAATGGCCAGGGAGAAGCGGATCATCACCAAAGACCAGCCTCTGTTCACCTATTAGGCCGCCGTCGCCACTTTCGAGAGGGTCAGCATGGATATTCTAGATAGCCTCAACCCTGCCCAGAGGGAGGCCGTGGAGACAATCGAGGGCCCGGTGCTCATCGTAGCCGGCCCAGGGTCAGGCAAGACCAGGGTCATCGCCCACCGGGTAGCCTATCTGATCACTGTCTGCGGCATCAACCCTTATCGCATCTTGGCGGTCACCTTCACCAACAGGGCAGCCCGCGAGATGAGAGAGAGAATCTATTCCCTCCTGGGGCGAGTGGTTGAGGGACTGACCCTGGGCACCTTCCACGCCACCTGCGCCCGTATGCTCCGCACGGAAGCGCAGCATCTCGGGCTGGATAGGAGGTTCGTTATCTATGATGAGAGCGACCAGATCAGTCTATTGAAGCGCAGCATCGAGCAGGTTGGACTCGACCCCAAGCAGTATCCCCCAGGCGGCATCAGGTCAGCGATCTCCTCTGCCAAGGCCAGGCTCCTCGCTCCCCAGGATTACCGCGGGCTGGTCACTAGCTATTTCGAGGAAATCGTGGTGAGGGTGTATGAGCGCTATCAGGAGCTTCTTGCCGAGAGCAATGCCCTGGACTTCGATGACCTGATTATGAGAGTTGTACACCTCTTCCGCAGCCAACCGGAGGTCCTGGCCAAGTATCAGTCGCGTTACCTGCATGTTATGATCGACGAGTTCCAGGACACCAACCGCGCACAATATATCTTGTCCAAACAGCTTGCGGGGGAATATCGCAATATCTGCGTTGTCGGCGACCCCGATCAATCGATCTATTCCTGGAGGCATGCTGACCTGCGCCATATCCTTGACTTCGAGAACGATTACCCCGATGCAAAGGTCGTGTTTCTGGAGCAGAATTATCGTTCCACCCAAATCATCCTCGAGGCCGCTGACCATGTGATTGCCGCTAACCAGCAACGAAAGGATAAAGGGCTTTGGACTGAGAACGATGCCGGAGTCCCTCTCACCGTGGCACAGACCTACAGCGAGCAGGAGGAGGCACACTTCGTGGTCAGTGAAGTGGAAAGGCTGGTCACCGATGGTCACTGGAAGGCTGGCGATTGCGCCATCATGTATCGTACGAATGCGCAGTCCCGAGCGCTAGAGGAGACCTTTGTGCGCTACGGGTTCCCCTACAGGTTAGTGGGTGCCACTCGCTTCTATGAGCGGCGCGAGGTCAAGGATGTCATGGCCTACCTCAGGCTGATTTATAATCCCTACGATAGCGTTAGCCTGGCCCGTATAATAAACGTCCCCGGACGTGGCATTGGACAGCGCACTGTCGCCGAACTGACCATGTGGGCAAATGAGAAGGGAGTGCCTTACTACGCCGCCCTCAAGCTCATAGCTCAGGGGGAAGAGCCGACACCGTTTGCGCCTCGGAGCAGCCAGGCGCTGAGCAGTTTCCTGAATATGCTCGATGAGTTCATCGCCAAGAGCGAGGAGTTGAGTCTGGTCGACCTCTTCGACATGGTGCTGGATCGGACTGGATATAAAAACTATACGCGGGAGAGCGTGGATGGGGAGGAGAGGTGGGACAATATCCTGGAGCTGCGCAACGTGGCTGCCGGATATCGCGACCTCGAGCCGCGGGATAGCCTGGCCTATTTTCTGGAGGAGGTCGCTCTGGTCTCTGATGTCGACGATCTGAATGAGAGGGCCGATGCGGTGACGCTGATAACCCTGCACCAGGCCAAAGGCCTGGAGTTCCCCGTGGTATTTATTGTGGGCATGGAAGAGGGTGTCCTGCCTCATTTCAGGTCATTCCCTGACCCGGAGCAGATGGAGGAGGAGCGCCGCCTGTGCTATGTAGGGATAACCAGAGCCAAGGAAAGGGTGTATCTGGTTCATGCTCTGCGTCGCAGCCTTATGGGAGGCAGGGCGCACAACCCCCCATCACGCTTCCTGAGTGATATTCCCTCGCACCTGGTGAACTCCGCCGGTGCCCAACCTTCTGCGGGAGCATACCACGAACCCGTGATCACCCATATCCGATCTGCCGGGGTAGAGCAAGGGGCCCAGCACGTAGATACGTGCACACCACCTGCCTTCAAAGCAGGCGATCATGTGAGCCATGCCATGTTTGGCGAGGGCATTGTGGTCAACTGTGTGGCCACTGGTGACGACCATGAGGTCACCATCGCTTTCAAAGGGGAGGCGGGGATAAAGAGGTTCCTGCTGAGCCTGGCGCCTCTGGAGAAGCTATCCTAGCTCGCTCGTATATGAGCAGCAGTGATCTTATCCTGTTGGTGCGTGTCGCATCAGAGCCAAGGCAAATTCCGTTGGGGTACGCGATGGCGGAAGAAAAGATATCTCAAGATGGGTTGCTGAAGCGCCTCAAGAGGTTTGTTCTCAATAATAGCAGCCTAAGCCGTCTCTTTGGTCAGGCTAGGTCCTCTGGGCTTAACTCGGGAAGAGCAGGCGTAGTCGACAAGGGTGTGCCATTAACACGTAGAGAAGTCGGGTCCAGGGGGGAGAAGCTGGCAGTGGATTTCCTGAAAGGGCTTGGCTACAAAATCGTGCAGATGAACTTCCGCTGCCGGCAGGGAGAAATCGACATAATTGCTCAGCAGGGCGAATGCCTCGTTTTTGTTGAGGTGCGCACCAAAAAGAGCTGTGATTTTGGCACCCCTGAGGAGTCGGTCACTTTCGCTAAGAGGGAGAAGCTGATCTCGCTGGCCAACATCTACGTGCAAACCCTTGATAGCCCGCCTCCGTCATGGCGCATCGACGTGGTGGCGGTGGAACTCACCCCGGACGACAGGCTCTCGCGATTAGAACATATTGAGAACGCAATAAGCTGAGGGGACTGCCAGCAAGGGTGTTAATTGGTGAAATGCTTGACCCGTTGGTTGTTTCTATCTATACTAGTGCAAAAAATAGCCAGAGGTATGGACAGCTTGCCCCATGGACGACAGCTGGAAGGATGATAGAGGGAAATGGATGTCTATCTCGGAGTCGATGTTGGCTCGGTTACTACCAAGTTTGCCCTGGTGACCGCAAGAGGCGAACTCGTCGCTCATAATTATCTTCGCACTCAGGGTAAGCCGATCGCAGTAGTCCAACAAGGGCTTAAGGAGATCCAGGGACAGCTGCCACCTGGAGGCAGGATTCGGGGCGTGGGTACTACAGGCAGCGCCCGCTACCTGGCAGGGGTTATTCTGGGAGCAGATATGGTTAAGAATGAGATCACGTCGCAGGCTGTGGCTACCCTCCATTATGTCCCCCACGTGCGCACGATCATCGAGATCGGTGGCCAGGATTCGAAGCTAATCATCGTCCGCGATGGCATGGTGGTCGATTTCGCTATGAACACGGTTTGTGCCGCTGGCACCGGCAGCTTCCTCGACCAGCAAGCATCACGGCTCAATATAAGGATCGAGGACTTCGGGGAGCATGCGCTTCGAAGTAAGTCCCCGGTGCACATCGAAGGGCGATGCACTGTGTTCGCTGAGTCCAATATAATCCATAAGCAGCAGATGGGACACGAGACAGAGGAGATAATCTATGGTCTGTGTCAGGCTCTGGTTCGCAATTACCTGAACGATGTTGGCATGGGAAAAGAGCTGCTGCCTCCTATCGTATTTCAGGGGGGAGTAGCCTTCAACAAAGGAATTGTCCGCGCCTTCGAAGAAAGCTTAGATACAGAGGTTTTCGTCCCGCTCTATCATGAGGCGATGGGGGCTATCGGGGCTGCGCTTCTGGTGCGCGAAGAGATGTCCGGTAATGGCAAGGTGACTGACTTTGCTGGATTTGAGGCGAGCGAAGAGGGCTATCGCACTTCATCCTTTGAATGCAAGGCATGTCCCGATCGCTGTGAGATCGCCCAGATATTCCAAAACGGCGAGGCCATCGCCTGGTGGGGAGGGCGTTGCGACCTGTGGGAGGGAGCGAAGAGTGCCCAAGCAAAGAGCTTCTAAGAGAATTAGAATCGCTGTGGATGCCATGGGTGGTGATCACGCCCCTGAGGAGATAATAAAAGGGGCGATCGCGGCGGCCGATGATGATAATTTGGAGGTTGTGTTGGTGGGGCGACAGAGCGTGGTGCGAGATGAATTGAACAAACAAAACCCTGCTGGCTGTGGTGTAGGCATTGTCCATGCCAGTGAGGTGATAACCATGGGAGAGCGGCCGGTACCGGCCGTTAAGGAAAAGAGGAACTCATCCATTGTGGTCGGGATAGATCTACTTAAGAAGGGGGAGGTGGCGGCCTTTGTCTCTGCGGGCAATACTGGGGCAGTGATGACTGCGGCTAGCCTGATTTTGGGTAGAACGAAAGGAATCCACCGTCCTGCCTTGGGGGCGGTCTTCCCGTTCCCTACAGGACCGCTGCTCTGCCTCGATCTGGGGGCAAACGCTGATTGCAAGCCTATGTCGTTGGCTCAGTTCGCCAAAATGGGCAGTATCTATATGCAGATGATCTTTGGCATGGACAGCCCTCGAATCGGTCTGCTCTCAAGTGGTGAAGAGGATACAAAGGGCAGTCAGCTGGTTCAGAAGGCCCACAGGATGCTAAAGAAAGCCAAGCTCAACTTCATCGGCAATGTTGAGGGTGGAGATATTGCTAGTGGGCGGGCTGATGTGATTGTGACCGATGGCTTCACCGGCAATGTGCTGCTCAAGTTGGGGGAGGGCCTCGGTGAAATGCTTCTCGACTCTCTGAGGGAGGCGGTGGCTGAGAATCCAAGACTTAAGGAAGCTGCTGATCTTCTTGAGCCCACCTTCAGATCAGTTATCATCACTTTGGATTATAGAGAGTACGGTGGCGCTCTTCTGTTTGGGGTCAACGGCAATGTCATCGTGGCCCACGGTCGCAGCGATGCCGACGCGATAAGGAACGCAATCATCACTGCGAAGCGAGAAGTGTCGCAGGAAGTATCCGA
>JAUXAX010000076.1 GCA_030619685.1 Dehalococcoidia bacterium | reverse complement strand
GTGATCAGGCGGTCGAAGGCACGCCTCGAGTTATGGTCTGACGTATTCTGGGAGAGAATGGTCATAATGAGTTCAGAAAGAGGATCGCGATGTTGGCTCCAACTGAGGTTGCCGTATTCCTCTGCCAGCAACCTTATTATCTCGGTGATACTCAACAGGCTCACCCTGTGGCCAGATTCTTCTGGTGGCAGGTATCGTTGACCAGAGTCACTGCGGGAACACCATCTCTGACCTCGAAGGCGTTGATAGTGCACACATCCTGTCTCACCTGCCAGAAATTGGAATTATCCAATCCAAGCATGGCGCATAGGAGGACCCTGCACACCACCAAATGGGAGACTAGAACCATAGTCTGCTCGCCATGCTCGGCGGCAATCCCATCAACCGCAGCTAAGACCCTCTGCCGCACATCCGCCAACGACTCACCTCGGGGAAAGCGAACCTGGTGAGGGGACTCAAGCCATAAGTCGTAGAGTTCGCTGTCCTGCTCTGTCGCTTCCTCCGCAGATAGCCCCTGCAAGCTGCCGAAATCTATGTCGATGAGCCCGTCTAGTGGCTTTACGGGAAGGCTAAGCTGGTTTGCTATGATCTTGGCTGTCTCGAGAGCCCGCTTTAGGGGGCTGGAATATATAGCTGCTATCGGCCAGCCTTTGATGTGAAGGGCAGCGGCAAAGGCCTGTCTCAACCCGGTCTCATTCAAAAAGAGATCAGCCCTTCCACGAAACCTCTCCTCCCGGTTCCACTCCGTTTGCCCGTGCCTCACCAGAATAAACCGAGTCATTCAGATCTCCCCGAAAATCAAGCTCTGGGTGGGGTCACACCTTTGCGAAGCAGCCAGTATTCCAGGCTATCGGCGAGCGCTATCCAGCTAGCCTCGAGGATGTTGGTCGAGCTTCCCATCGTGTGCCAATCGTGCTCGCCATCGCTGGACTCCATGAGCACCCTCACCCGAGACCCTGTGCCAATGCTTTCCTCGAGAATGCGAACCTTGTAGTCAACCAGCCTCACTACTGCCAGGCTGGGATAGAACCAGAGCAGGGCCTTGCGTAGCGCCGCGTCCAGGGCGTTGACCGGGCCATTGCCCTCAGCCGCAGTATGGAACACCTCTCCACTCACCCTCACCTTGACCATTGCCTCCGAAAGCAGATCCTCTTTTGGCAAAGCAGTGGGCAGGCGGCGATGCTTCTCCACAACAACCATGAAGTCTACCAGCTCGAAGGGAGGCCGATAGTCAGGCTGGCTGCGCCTGAGCAGGAGTTCGAAGGAGGCCTCAGCGTCTTCGTATTGAAACCCCTGGTTTTCCAGAGTCTTTATCTGCTCCAGTACCGCTCTCGCCTGTTCACCCTTGGGAACGTCCAGTCCCAGCTCGCTGGCCTTATAGGTAATTGTGCTAATGCCAGAGAGCTCAGAGACGAGCACCCGGCTGCGGTTGCCCACCAGATCGGGTTCGATATGCTGGTAGCTCTCCTCTTGTTTCATCACTGCCGAGATGTGCTGACCAGCCTTGTGAGTGAAGGCGCTGGCCCCCACATAGGGGAGGTGAGGGTCAGGGCTTAGATTGGCGAGCTCGCTCACATAATGAGAGACCTCGGTTAACTTGACTAGCTGCTCATCACTAAGGCAATTGATGCCCATCTTGAGCTTTAGGGCAGGGATAACAGAGCAGAGGTTGGCATTGCCGCAGCGCTCGCCATAGCCATTGATGGTGCCTTGAACCTGAGTAACCCCTGATCGCACCGCAACCAAGGTGTTTGCCACCGCCAACTCACTGTCATTGTGTGCATGAATACCCAGAGAGATCCCGGCTCTCTTCGCGGCTTCAACAGCTGTGGCTATCTCGTCAGGTAGAGCACCACCATTGGTATCGCAGAGCACAATGCAGTCAGCCCGTGCTTCAGCAGCAGCCTCAACGGTGCGCAGAGCGTACTCGGTATTACCTTTGTATCCGTCGAAGAAGTGCTCTGCATCGAAAAAGACAGTGTTTCCTTCTGACTTGAGGTAGCCGATAGAATCAGCGATCATACGCAGGTTTTCTTCCAGGGTGGTCTTCAGCACGTGGGTCACGTGCTGATCCCAGGACTTGCCTACCAGGGTGAATACCCTTGCCCCCGTGTCCATCAGGGCACGGAGATTGGGATCGTTCGCTGCATCGATGTTCGCCCGGCGGGTGCTTCCGAAAACAACCAGAGTGGCTTGAGAGAGCTTGAGGCCCTGCGCCCGAGCAAAGAACTCTGAGTCCTTGGGGTTGGCTCCTGGCCAGCCGCCCTCGATAAAATGGATGCCCAGCTCGTCAAGGCGCTTTGCGATCTTAAGCTTGTCCTCCACGGAGAAGGAGATACCTGCCCGCTGTGCCCCATCGCGAAGGGTTGTATCATAAAGCTGAACGTTCAATCTCGCCGCCCCCTTTCCTCCTCACCATAACCTAGGATTTGCGATAGAGTATACCATAGACATATTTGATTACAGAATATGATTATGAGTAAAAGTGGACTATACTTGGTACACTCTTTCTTTTCCTTTTCACTTCTACCACTTAACTAAACGTTACTATCCAGTACCCTTTTATAAACCCTTTTTAAACAGAATTCTACCATCATATCCAATAGAATATACCATACATCATGTTTAGGGATATTCGTCAACTACAGTTAGTTTTGATTCTTCTCGTTTGTGGTTGGTAATGAAGTGATGGTTAGATATGCAGTTGGTTCCAATATTGAGATTATTGGGCTTGTGAATAGCTTCCTTCTCCGAGAATGGCCATAATATTTGTGGCTAAGCGCTCAGTAAAGTTAGGGTTTGGTAGAGGCCCGGATAAGTCTCTGATATTAGTATCGAGCTCCTCGGACTTCCAGAAGATAGTCCTGTATTGCTGGACATCGAAGTGTAGTCGGCATCTGGCTTCGTCAGTATCTTCGCAGGTATGAATGACAGTTTTGCCCATGCCATAGGCAAAACCAGCTTCCCAATAGACTCCACCACGTAAACCGTTTATGACTTTGTTTGTGCTATCGCGTTCTTCGGCTCTACATGTGAAGTCTGCTATCAAGAAACGTGATTGGCGGATTAACGATGTGATTTGTTCCATAACAAATCCATTGTACTCATGTTGGTCGAGAATCAATGGTTCATATTTACAACGAGCGACTGCAGCTAAAGTTGCGTCTCTGTATTTATCGGTGCACTGGTCATACCACATAGCTATGAAGGCGGAGTTGCTAGAACCGACGCTTTTACGTATCTCGTCAATGCGATCCCATCCGTTGACTCCGACCTTAACTATGTCATCCGCGGTCAACTCAATGCAACCGCGTTCGTAAAGTAGTTCTGACAATCCTATAACCTCATCAATATCATTAGCTGCAATATCAGAGATTAGATGTGGAATATTGCGTGGTTTCATTGGTTGCCTGAATTTGTCCTTTACTATATCGGCATATGAGTTGAGTAATGCATCCATTTTTTCATTGACTGTCTTGGGGAACCCAAAGTGCTGTAGATTCTGAACCCAATTGCCAGGAGTACCTTGCATATCATCGGGAAAGGCGGGAGTTCTTCCTCCTTTGTTTTGCCGTCGAACCCACGCGCTGACAAGGTGTCTCACATCGTTGATGTCAGGGTCGGCGAGTGTTACGCTATCGGCAATAAACTGACCACATCTTTCGCATTCATATTTGTCGCCAATATGTCTTTCTTGATGCTTTTTACCCTTCAAGCGCATCTCCAAACAAATGGGGCATTCAGACAGAGAATTTGATTTACTCATTTCTAGTCCTCCGCAAGCAATCTAGAGAGCACGTTATGCTATTGATATTGTTGGCACAAGTTTATCAAGTGCTTGAGAAGAATGGAAGTATATGATAACACAATTTGAGGTGAATCCCCCAAGAGGTGGGCTTTTGGGTCTGCACTTGACGTGACGCTATGCACTGTGATAATCTTACAGAGATTGTTCGCGTGGTGATGAGGGTAATTGCGGGCAAGGCTAAAGGACACAGCTTGAAATCTCTGCGGGGGTCGGCCATTCGTCCCACGTCCGACTTGGTTCGCGGAGCGATTTTTTCTATGCTAGAAACTGTGGCCACTGACTGGTCAAGGGTGCTTGACCTTTATGCCGGCACAGGTGCCCTGGGCATCGAGGCCCTGAGCCGAGGGGCGGAGTGGGCGGACTTTGTTGAGAAGAATCCAAGGTCGTGCGCCCTCATCAAGGAGAACTTGGAGCGCACCGGGTTTGCCGCTCAGGGGACCGTTTATTGCGTGAGCGCCGCCAAAGCCCTTTCAATCCTCGACGGAGTATACGGCATCCTGTTCATGGACCCTCCCTACGCTGATTCATCTCTAACTACCGCAGTGGAGAAGCTCGCCTCTTCCCGCCTAGTTGGGGAGGGATCGACCCTGGTCATCGAACACTCCCGCCGCATGCCGCTGAAGGAAACATACGGCGATTTCCACCAAATAAGGAATCTCCGTCATGGCGATAGTTGTGTTTCTGTGTATCGATACGCGGAGGGTGAATCTTGACCATCGCTATCTACCCAGGCAGTTTCGACCCGGTGACCAACGGACACCTCGATATCGCCAACAGAGCAGCCGCTCTCTTCGACCAATTGATCATCGGCGTCTATGACGTCCCGCCGAAACAACTCCTGTTCAGCACCCAGGAGAGGGTCGACTTAATGAGAAAGGCGGTTGCCCACCTGCCCAACGTACGAGTGGAGTCCTATTTCGGGCTCACCGTTAACTTCGCCCAGCGGATGAACGCCAAGGTTATCGTGCGCGGGCTGAGGATGAGCTCCGACTTCGAGCGAGAATTCGAGATGGCGCTGATGAACAAGAAGCTGGCTCCACATATAGAGCTGGTCTGCCTCATGACCAGCCTTGAGTATCAGTTTATCAGCTCCAGTTTGCTCAAGGAGGCTTGTGAGCTGGGAGGGGTCATTGACAGTCTTGTCCCTGATGACGTTGCCATTGCATTGACAAAGAAGTTCCAGGTAGCCAAGAAATAGTCGGGAGAGATACAAGAAAGTCCAAAACCAGGAGAGAAAAGTAAAGCAGCCCGGACAAGAAAGCTGCGAGGAGGATAAGAAGGATGGCCCTTAAGATTACCGATGAGTGCATAAGTTGTGGGGCATGCGAGCCTGACTGTCCTAGTCAGGCGATAAGCGAGGGTGACACTATCTACGTGATAGACGCCGACAGATGTACTGAGTGTGTAGGCGCTCACGAGTCTTCCCGCTGCGTTGACGTTTGCCCTGTCGATTGCTGCGTCCCTGACCCCGACCACGAGGAAACTAAAGAGCAGCAGCTCGCAAAGTGGCGCGGTTTGCACCCCGGTGAGGAACCGGCGGAGGGCACCTATTAGCGGTTAGACCTGTGTAACCAACCTCAGCAGGTTATATGGATTATCGCTGCCACCTTTTTCCCAATGTCTAAGCAGGCGGTTGAATTCTGGAACCGCCTGCTAGGAGGGTAGGGGGTGGAGTTTTAGCTCGGCCTGTGTGGCATAGCTTCTTGCTTCATTCGATAGCCTGGCCCTAGAATTTGTACCTGTCCCAATCACGATCTCCTCTGCACCCGCCCTCGACAACTCCTCGATTTCTCTCTTCTTAAGATTGTGGCTGCCGAAGACCCAGAAGCCTCCCCTTCTCCGTCTCACCGTTCCATCGGGAAGTAAGACAAGGTCACGCCGATATCTCTTCCCCCCCAGCTATGAGAGAGCCAAAGCTGAGGCTTTCAACCTTGACCAAAAATATCACCTCCCTTTTCTTTCTGATATAATACACACGTCAGGCAATACCAGACCCAAATCAAATAATAGCTTGTCGACCACCCCGAGTTAGAAAGCCTTCTGTGGTAGTGAGATGCCAGCTCAAAAACAACTACTTCTCCTTTTCGACGGGCATGCCCTGATCCACCGAGCCTTCCATGCCCTGCCCCCACTTGCGGTGACCAAGACTGGGGAGCCGACTGGGGCAGTCTATGGCTTTGCCAGCATGCTGCTCAAGGTGGTCGCTGATTTGAAGCCAACCCACTGGGCAATCGCCTTCGACAGCTCAGCCCCTACCTTCAGGCACAAACAGTTCGAGGACTATAAGGCGCACCGCCCTGCGGCTCCAGACGAGCTCAAGTGCCAGTTCGGACGGGTTCGGGAGCTAGTCGAGGCGTTCAACCTCCCCTCCTTCGAGGTCGCGGGCTACGAGGCAGATGACATTCTGGGCACCATAAGTCAACAGGCAAGCGAACAAAGGATTGATACCATTATCGTCACCGGGGACACCGATACCTTCCAGCTCGTGTCGCCCTACGTCAGTGTGCTCACACCCCGCCCGGGGAAAACATTCAGTGACACCATCGTTTACGATGAGGCAACAGTGCGGCAACGCTACGGGCTTCTCCCTCAGCAGCTTGCCGACCTCAAGGGCCTTAAGGGCGATCCCTCAGATAACATCCCCGGCGTCCTCGGCATCGGCGAGAAGACGGCAACAAAACTGATTCAGCAGTTTGAAAGCATCGAGGGAATCTACGACCATATTGGCGAGGTGGTTCCTGAAAGGGTGCAAAAATTATTGAAAGATGGCGAAAACGAAGCAAGGCAGAGCAAGGAGCTTGCCACTATTGTCACCGACGTGCCAGTTGCTCTCGATCTGACTGCCTCCCGCGTCGGCGCCTATGAGCGAGACGAGGTAGCTCAGATTCTCCGCGAGCTAGAGTTCTCGAGTCTGCTACCCAAGCTGCCACAGAGTAAAGTTGAGCAGCAGGGAATCGCGCAGGTAGAGACGCCGACCAGCGGGGAAGCCGTTGAATATCAGATCGTCGACACCGTTGATTCACTTGACAAGGTCATCAGCGTTCTGTCCCAGCTCGAATCTTTCGCCATCGACACCGAGACCACGGGGAGGGATCCAAGGCAGGCAGCACTGGTTGGGATCTCTTTGTCCGCGGCACCGGGGAAAGCATGGTACCTGCCTGTGGGGCACTCGGCGGGAGACCAGCTACCCTTGTCCCAGGTCATTGCCACACTCAAACCTTTATTGGAAGACCCCAGGGTGATCAAAATAGCCCATAATGGCAAATATGACATGGCTGTTCTCCTCAAATACGGGGTGAAGATGGAGAACCTCGGCTTCGACACCATGATCGCTGCCTACCTTCTGGGGGAGAAAGCGCTCGGTCTGAAGCCCTTAGCATTCTCCAAGCTGGGCATCGAGATGACGCCTATAGGCAATTTGATCGGCACCGGAGCAAAGCAGATTTCGATGGCCTGGGTGGACATCCGCAGGGTGGTGGAGTATGCCTGTGCCGATGCTGACATCGCCAACAGGCTGAGTAAGCTGCTGGAGGTAGAGCTTAAGGATCAGGGGCTATGGGAGCTGTTCGCCACGGTGGAGATGCCCCTGCTGCCGGTGCTACTGCGAATGGAGGCCAATGGGGTAGCTCTGGATACCTCTAGGCTGCGAGAGATGTCCTGGGGCATGGGCGAGAAGGCGGCCAAGGTCGAGAGCGAGATATATAACTGCGTCGGCCACGCGTTTAATGTAAACTCAACCCAGCAGCTGGGGGCGGTCCTTTTCGAGGAGCTCAAACTACCCCCAACGAAGAGAACCAAAAGCGGCTACTCTACAGATGCCTCAGTTCTGGAAGGGCTCAAAGGGGCGCACCCCGTTATCGAGCTTTTGCTCGAGTACCGCCAGTTGATGAAGTTGAAATCGACCTATGTCGATGCTCTTCCCGCCTTGATCGATCCCAACACCGAGAGGGTACATACTTCCTTCAACCAGACAGGTACCACCACCGGCAGACTCTCCTCGAGCGATCCCAATTTACAGAATATCCCGGTGCGCACCGAGGAAGGAAGACAGGTGAGGAGAGCATTTATCGCGGAGAAGGAATCCTCCCTGCTCCTTGCCGCCGACTACTCCCAGATCGACCTGCGCGTCCTGGCGCATCTCTCCCAGGACCCCCGACTCTTCGCTGCCTTCACCCAGGACGAAGACATTCACGCTACCACCGCATCACAGGTCTTCGGTGTCCCGCTTTCAGCGGTTACCCCGGACATGAGGCGGCTGGCGAAGACGGTCAACTTCGGTGTGATCTACGGGATGAGCGAGTACGGCCTGGAGCAAGCCACCGAGCTTTCTCGAGAGGAGGCGCGACAGTTTATCCAGGCCTATTTTGAGAAATACAGCGGGGTCAAGGACTACCTCGCCTCCACCAAGCGTGATGTGGCTGAGAAGGGGTACGTGCAGACGCTGCTGGGCAGACGTCGCTACATCCCTGAGATCAACTCCTCCAACGGCCAGGTGAGGATGGCTGCCGAGCGAATGGCGATCAACATGCCGGTTCAGGGCACCTCGGCCGATATTATCAAGGTGGCGATGATCGACCTTCAGCGTGAGATGGATAGAAAGGGGC
>JAUXAX010000021.1 GCA_030619685.1 Dehalococcoidia bacterium | reverse complement strand
CCGAGCGGGTGAAGGAGGCCTGAGAGGAGGCGGTTGCGGTGAGGGTTATGGTCTGGCTGACATCCCTTGTCCTCACAACGTTCGCTGTCGCCCCATCGGATACAGTTATGCCCTGGCTCACCGAGCGGTTGAAGGAGGCCTGAGAGGAGGTGGTTGCGGTGAGGCTTATTGTCTGGCTGACATCCCTCCCCTTGCCAACGGCCGCTGTCGCCCCATCGGATACAGCTATGCCCTGGCTCACCGAGCGGTTGAAGGAGACCTGGGCAGAGGTGGTTGCGGTGAGGGTTATTGTCTGGCTGACATCCCTCCCCCTCGCAGCTGCTGCTGTCACCCCATCGGATATGGCTATGCCCTGGGTTACCGACCTATAGTTTGAGGGCGTTGCTGTCACCCCATCGGATATGGTTATGCCCTGGCTCACCGAGCGGTTGAAGGAGGCCTGAGAGGAGGCGGTTGCGGTGAGGCTTATTGTCTGGCTGACATCCCTCTCCCTCGCAGCAGCCGCTGTCGCCCCATCGGATATGGCTATGCCCTGGCTCACCGAGCGGGCGAAGGAGGCCTGGGCGGAGGTGGTTGCAGTGAGGGTTATGGTCTGGCTGACATCCCTCTCCCTCGCAGCAGCCGCCGTCGCCCCATCGGATATGGTTATGCCCTGGGTTACCGAGCGGTTGAAGGAGGCCTGGGCGGAGGTGGTTGCGGTGAGGGTTATGGTCTGGCTGACATTTCTCCCCCTCGCAGCAGCTGCTGTCACCCCATCGGATACAGCTATGCCCTGGCTCACCGAGCGGTTGAAGGAGGCCTGGGCGGAGGTGGTTGCAGTGAGGGTTATGGTCTGGCTGACATCCCTCCCCCTCACAACGTTCGCCGTCACCCCATCGGATACAGCTATGCCCTGGCTCACCGAGCGGGCGAAGGAGGCCTGAGAGGAGGTGGTTGCGGTGAGGGTTATTGTCTGGCTGACATCCCTCCCCCTCGCAGCAGCCGCTGTCACCCCATCGGATATGGTTATGCCCTGGGTTACCGACCTATAGTTTGAAAGCGTTGCTGTCTCCCCATCGGATACAGCTATGCCCTGGCTTACCGAGCGCGCGAAGGAGGCCTGGCAGGAGGCGGTTGCACTCACGGTTATGGTCTGGCTGACATTTCTCCCCCTCGCAACAGCCGCTGTCACCCCATCGGATATGGCTATGCCCTGGGTTACCGACCTATAGTTTGATAGCGTTGCCGTCACCCCATCGGATATGGTTATGCCCTGGCTCACCGAGCGGGTGAAGGAGGCCTGAGAGGAGGTGGTTGCGGTGAGGGTTATGGTCTTGCTGACATCCCTCCCCCTCGCAGCAGCCACTGTCACCCCATCGGATACGGTTATGCCCTGGGTTACCGATTTTTCTACGACTGGGGGTGCTACATCGAGGCTGGTATTATCAACCCAGATGTGTGTTTCTGCGGCGCCATCATTACCATTTGTTACCTCCATATAGTAACGGTATCCGTACGTTCCGGTTTCATCAAAGTAAGATGAAACATTTATTGGTCCTACCGAGGTCCAGTCAATATCACCTATTTGGTAATCTGACCATATTGTTGTCCAGCTCCCTGGTGTAGATGGCTTCTCTATTTGAACCTCTAATATTTGGTCAGCGGGGGTTTTTGCTACATAGCTTTTTTTCCAGTATAAACTAAGGTTAACAATATCAGAAGAACTTATTGATGCGGAAATAGTCTGGGTGCAGGTGCCAGTAGCTGATTTATTTCTTCCTGTGGCTGGATGTGTTTCTATTGATCCGGCAGTATCTTGATAAGTTGTATCATAAATAGTAACCGAAAGCGTCCAACCGGTTGTCCCCCCGGTAAAACTTGGATTAGTTAAATATTCAGCCGGGCTGGCCAGCGTCACCTGGGGGTTAACTACATAGAATTGCAGCAAGCCTGCCGCAACCAGAACAACCACCATGAAAGCTCTTGCCAAAGAGGTGAGTTTGCTCATTTCCCCTGCCACGTCTTGCCTCAAGAATCCCCTCCCTGTTCACTCGGGATATGGTCTTCGTGGACAAAGCTAAGAACATCCTCTTGTCTATACCTTCTGTCGCGGCGAGGACCAACGCGGTACGATTTTAGTATCCCTCTGTTGCTCCACCGCCTGAGGGTGCTAATATTCACCTGCAGGAAATCTGCAACCTGCCGAGCTGTTAGCATCGTTTCGAGAGGTTGTGCTCGTGTCACAATATAAGGAACCTTCACTATAGTGTCTAAACCTCACTAATCGTTTACGATGTTAGGCAAACTCTAGCGTTGGTCATCATGCTTGACAAGACCTATTGGGGCTAAAGACGGATGGGTAAATCGTCCTGCTTACTGCAACAGCGGTAGTCCAGCCGTTGCACATTCGGGCCACCTCGGGTCTCTGGTAGATAGGTCGGTGCCGCCTCCGTCAACTCCTGTTTTCCTCGCTCCCTTTTAGCATTGCGGTGACTTGCCTTTCGGTCTTATTCACCTGTGCTTTTGTCTTGAGCTTAGAGTGGCAAGGTAAAGATTGCGGTGAACAAGGTAAACGGTTTGGTAAAAGTGGGGGGTAAATTTCTGGCGAAAAAGGGGGCAGGCGTTGCCTGCCCCCTGTATAAGTTATCCCTCTTTACTGCCTAGGCGCCTGTCCTCAGCGGTGATAGCTGGGGCTTGGTCTTCTACCTCTACACCAATAATTCAGCATCGGTTGTCCGCACCCTTAGGGCTATGCTACTGCCTTTGGGACTGAATTTGCCAGGCTCAGGGTTTGTTCCTTGCCTTGGAATATAGAATAAGCCTGAACTTGCGCCTTTAGCATTGGGAACAACCGTATCCGTGCTGGCCAGCGCCATAAGAGGGGTAATTACATAGAATTGCAGAAAGCCTGCTGCAACCAGACAGACCACTATGAAAGCTGTTGCCAACAGGGGGAGTTTCCTTATTTTCCCTGCCATTTCTTGCCCACTCCACTGCGCGTGCATTTCAATTTTCCTTGGCTTATAAAGCAGCTTTATTGTCAAGGGTTCAGCCTAATAAAGATGCACCGTCTTCGCGACCCGCCTCGCAAGCTGCTCAACTATTTTAATAGGAAACGTTTGTATACGCTTCTCCATTATATATTCTATATCCTAATTCGAGCTTTACAGGAGCCCTATCTGCAACATCAGCAGCTGTCACCTCAGCATAAGCCAAAATAAGATGACCCCCAGCCTCGCCCGGATAAAGCTGAGCGTTTCATAGATGACAAGGCTGCCCTCCTCAATCATTGACTACCTGCAATAGGTGAGCGATAAGGTAGCAGGCGGAGAGCTATCAGTCAATACCTATTCGACACCTTAGAAAGACACGTAGAGGTCATCTGGGGAAGGCTATGCCTCCCACCCGGAACACGATTCATCGGATTGTTACGTCCTGCAATTCTCGGCCGTCCACTCGCCATTACAAACGAATCCACTACCTGATATGCGATACGGCGTTGACAACATTTGACTAGTGAACTAAACTTCTCACCACAGTCCAGAACCACCTGTAGACAATGTACATTGCGCCTCAGAAAGGTTGAAGGAGGATGTAATCTAATGGTGACCTTCATGTATACGTATGACATCTTGCCGGCGAAGCACGATGAGTTTGCCAAATGGGTACAGTCCACCGGGCTGCCCTTTTGGAAAGGCCAGCCCGAAGTAAAGGCGATCCGCGTCTTGGAAAACCTGTTCGGCGGCGTGGGCAGCCCACAACGAACGGTGGTGCTTGAGCTCGACACTATCGCCGATCTCGAGAGCATTTTTGAGCGAGAGGAGGCAAAAAGGGTTGCATCTGAATTTCACTGTCTCACGACCAATGTGCAGACTTATTACTACAAGACACTTTATTCAGAATGAGTGCAGGAAATGAAATGCCCAAAATGCGGGTACGACAATAGAGAAGAGGCCAAGTTCTGCAATGGGTGCGGAAGCAAGTTGGAGCTTGCCTGTCCCCAATGTGGAAGTATGAATCGCCCAGGCAGCAAGTTTTGTGATGAGTGCGGTCACGATGTAGCAGTTCCCTCCGAGCGACCCCCAGCAGACCTCTCTTTTGAAGAGAAACTGGAGAAGATCCAGCGTTACCTGCCGGGAGGACTCACCGAGAAGATCCTGGCTCAACGGGGCAAGATCGAGGGCGAGCGCAAGCAGGTGACGGTAATGTTCTGCGATATGGAGGGGTTTGGCCTGCTTTCCGAAAGGCTCGGTCACGAGAAGGTCTTCTCAAAAGTTTTACCTTTTATCCTGTTTGGCTCACCAAAGCTGGAGAGCATCCCCTTCCAAGGGATTTTTAAGAGAATCAGGGTGTCAGTACGCTAGGTCTGCCGACACCCTGATTTCAACGTTTTTAGGCCAATAGGTCAAGGCGATAAGATGACCGTCTAACTTCTGATCAACGTATGTGGCGCATCGGCCCAGGAGGAGGCGAGCCGTTGACAGGTGATATAAGCGGCTGATATCATCGGGAAAGCAGGAAGGGGAGGTGTAGTATGGCGATCACTGTTGCGATAAACGAGTGCCTCGGGTGCGCTCTTTGTGTCTTAATTTGCCCAGAGGATGCGATGAAAATCCCTCCCTCTTTTGTCGTTGAAATAGATAAGGGTAAGTGCACTGAGTGTCTGGAGTGCCTAGCCTTTTGTCCTGTAGACGCATTAATGGAGGCCTAAGATGGAAAAGAAAACGTGTGACTGTGTAGTCATAGGATCAGGCATCGGTGGGATGTGTGCAGCAGCAAAGCTAGCTCATTCAGGCTATAAGACAATAGTAATTGAAAAGCTCCCCATAATAGGTGGTCGATATACCCAAATCGATTACAAGGGCTACAAGGTCCCCACCGCGGCATGGATGATACTTTATGGAGAAAATGACCCGGTCTATCAGACACTAAAAGAGGTCGAGGCTCCTGAGATCGAAATGGTCCACACCGGGCCGGTGCCACAAATATACAGACTTGCTGGCAAAAACTATGAGATGAAGGGGAAGGGTGCGCTCAGAGATATGATCTCATGGGCGAGCAGGGATAAGGATGAAGCAGATAAGGTAATGACTGCACTGAAGAGAGCCATTCTATGGTATGAGCCACCGGATACGATAACCTTTGCCGATTGGCTGCTTCAGTATACCGACAGCAAAACGGTGCGCGATCTATTTCAGTGTCTAGTTGCGGCTTGGGCTGGCGCGAATTCATGGGAAATTACTGCTGGACAGTGGTTCAGGGTTCTAAAGGGAATGACCCTTGGCGGTAATCCTTTCATACTTAAGAATGGGGTGAAAGATGTCATAGACGCCTTGGAGAAAGCAATTAAGGACAATAAAGGTGAAATCTTCACCAAAACACGAGCAAGGAGGATTATTGTTGAGGATGGGGTGGCGAGGGGTGTTGCCGCTGAGAGGGACGGAGAGGGACTGGAAATTGAAGCAAAGATAGTGATCAGCAATGTCGGTCCCAAAAGGACGATCGGGCTGGGAGGGGAGGATAATTTTGATCTAGGGTATCTGAAGGAGGTGAGGGAACGGGTTAGACCAGCGGCAGGAATAGACTACCTGATAATAAGTGATGAGCCGTTGCTGGATCCGCCCACTGTACTTTTCACCGCAGATACTCGAAGACTCGAGTGTTTCGTAGGAGAGCGTACTCCTGGGGGCAAATATGTGGTGCGTACCGCTTCCGTGCCCCAGTCTACCATACTGTACTCTCCCACGAAGGAATTTGACATATTTCTACGAGACTTGAAGGAGACCTTTCCCAATCTCGAGAAGTGTGGGGGCAGAATACTAATAGCACGGAACTTCTGCGGTGAGTGGCCGTTTTACCGGACCTGGCCAGGGGATTGTATCGGCCAGAAAACACCAATTGAGAATCTATACAATGTTGGGGACGCGGTGATTCCAGGAGGCTGGGTCGGTGGCAGCGGAGCTGCCGAAAGCGCTAGAGTAGTGGTGGAAGACATAAAGGCAAGGATAAAGCCAGGGTAGGATGCCGAAGCAGGGCGGATGCAGCACAGCTTGCCCGGGTGGGGCCAATTCATTTCACGCACCCCGCCCTCTTAGTAGATGACCTTCTCCTCCACCAACTGGTCGAAGTCGCTCTGTGAGATCCCCAGCAGCCCTTTGAAGACATACTCGTTGTCCTGGCCCAGCGTGGGCCCGCTGCCACGAATCCCTCCAGGCGTTTCGCTGAACTTCCAAGGAATGCCATATAATGTCTCGGTGCCGACCTTAGGGTGATCGACCTCTAGGAAGATTGCCCTCTCCCGAAAGTGAGGGTCGCAATACTGCTCCTTGGATATCATGAAGGGAGCTGCCGCTACACCCGACTTCTGGAGGATTTCTGTTACCTCGTAGGGGGTATAGTTAGCAGTCCACTTGCCTACGAGTTCATCCAGTTCATCCTGATTGAGCAGCCTGTGATACCTATCGCTGAATCTCTCATCCTCGGTCCAGGGGGGCTTTCCTATGGCCCGGCAGAAGTTGTGCCACTCCTCGTCTGTCTTGATGGCAATAGAGACCCATCCCTGCTCTCCCTTGCATGGGTAGAAACCGTGGGGGGCCATATTGCTGTCACGATTGCCCGTAGGCCCTTGAATCCGGCCGTTCATGATATAGTCCATAAGCGGTTCGCCAAGGAGGGATGTTACAGCCTCCCACTCAGAGATGTCTATGTACTGGCCCTCGCCCGTCCGGTTGCGGTGAATCAGGGCGATGAGGATAGCGAGGGCCCCGTGTGTGGCGGCCACATGGTCTCCAAAGGCGAACATAGTTCCGCATGGTATCGATTCGTCGGGATAGCCAACCAGGCTATCTAGTCCGGCAAGGGCGGTTATGATAGGGGCATAGCCCCTAGTTCCTTTGAGGGGACCGGTGTGGCCGGCAAGGCAAAGTGATACCACGATGATATCCGACTTTATCGCTGCCAGGGAATCATAGCCTAGGCCGTAATTGTCCAACACGCCAGGTGTGAAATTGTCGGTAACGACATCGCTTCTCCTGATTAACCCCTTGAGCAGGTCGGCACCCTTGGGTTTAGTGAAGTCCACTGTTATGCCTAGCTTGCCCCGATTCAGGAGGTGAAACAGAGGGTTCAACTCTAGATGGTCAGGGTAGGCCACTGCTATGGCCTCCGGGCTCTTGTCGAGCAGGTCTTTGGGGGTGGGCGCGCCACCCAGCCTGGCATAGTCTATTCTGTTGCGTGATTCCACCTTGATGACCTCAGCGCCCATATCCGCCACTATGTGCGTCATCTGAGCCCCAGCCCAAGCAGAGCCGAAATCGACTACCCTATAGCCTTGCAGGGGATACTGTGCCATGAAGCGAAGCCTCCTGATCTATACGGGATGATAGATTGTCCATTGCTCTAGATAACCCCTGCTCTTCGCAGTGCCTCCAAATCCTCTCTCGAGTAGCCCAGACGCCCGCAGTATATCGTTTCATTATGTTCGCCTAGCTTGGGCGCTGGGCGCTCCAGCGCCCACGGTGTTTTGGAGAACCTGTAGGGTGGCCCCGGATACTTGAGCGGACCGGTCTCTTCCCGGTCGATTGTGGCGAAGAACCCCCGCTCACTGAGATGGGAGTCGTTCACCTCATCCTCCATGTTATATAGAGGCGCGAAGGGAATGGCGTTTTTCTCGAAGAACTCGAAGTGCTCTCTCTTGGTGCGCTCGAGGAACCACGGTGCCAGCAGTGCATCGACCTCCTCGGGATAGTCATACTCCATAGCACGCCGGTCCCGATACCTGGGTTCTTCAGCCCACTCAGGGTTACCCATCAACTCCAGGAGCTTTTTCCAATGTTTGATCTGAGGGGAGCAGAGGGCCATATACCCATCTTTGCAAGGGATAAACCTTCCCGTAGGGTATGTCCAGCCGCCGCCAAGGTAGCCGTTTCTGAGGTGTTCGCGTCCTATGAAGGCATAAATGGTTACACCGAATCCCACATGGTAGGTGGCCCAAACATCTGCTTCTGAAATATCTATGTGTTGCCCCCGGCCCGTAGTATCTCGTGCAAGGATGGCAACCATTGTGGCCCCAGCACCGCTCACTGCGGCCTGATAATGGCCCATCGATAGGGGGAACGTTAGCGGTTCTCGCCAGTGATGACCTATACTCTGGCTCACTCCACCGAAAGCGCAGCAGTTGATGGCATAGGCTTTGTAGTCTCTATGGGGGCCTGTCTGCCCATAGGGCGTGATGGAGGTCACGATGAGGCGCGGGTTTAGCACCGTGAGCCTGGGATAGTCGAGCCCCAGCTCATTCATAAGTTGAGGAGGGTTGTTCTCAACAAGAACGTCGGCGTCTTTGAGCAATTCCTCTAGGATTTCTCGCCCCGCTGATGTCTTTACGTCGAGGGTTATGCCCAGCTTGTTGGTGTTGAGGTAGAGGAAGAGGCCACTGCTTTCGGGATGGGGGACATCATCTGGAAACGGGCCATGATTTCTGGACTCATCTCCGGTGCTTGGCTCTTCGATCTTGATTACCTCGGCGCCCATGTCAGCCATCAGCTTAGTACAAAAGGGCGCAGAAACGAAGCTGCCATATTCCACTACCTTAAGTTCCGAAAGCGCCTTTTTGGGCATTCAGTAGACCTCCAGCTGCATTCTCCAAGTGCTCCGCAAGTCATCCCAAGCGGAGGGTGCAGGGTACGCTTTGCCTTCAGTGTTACCTGCCCTAGGACAGCGGCTCATAGTGTAACTGAATAGCGTGATTCAGGCAACCAACGAGCGGGTAGTGGGTCAATTTGAAATCGACAATTTAAGCTAGGGAACTAAAGGATAAGTGAATATCATGGGAAAGAATGGTATAATTACTGCCAATTCAATAGGGGAGTCTGAAATGGCAGATTTAGTTTGTCCAGAGTGTACTCGAACGGGAAAGAGAAATGAGATTAGATTAGAGTGTTCAGGCAATGTTGAAGTTCGGGGGATTATCAAATGCATCGTGGATGACCACGAGTTTCCTTTCTCCATGCGCAGGAACTTTTTGCAGCAGCTAGACACCAAACTGCCAGGTGCGCAGTCAGATAGTCTAAACACATTAGTCCCTGATGATATCATTGATGATATTAAAGAGGCTGAGAGGGCTAATTATGCCCAGTGTTATAAGGCTGCTGCTGCTATGTGTCGAAGAGCTATACAACTATCTCTGATCGAGAAACAGATAGCAGATCAGGGTCTAGGTAGCATGATTGAGAAAGCTCACAAGAAGAATCTTCTGACCACAGAAACATATGGAATTGCGAAATCGCTAAAGTTGTACGGCGACATTGGTGTTCATAGGAAAGAACAGCTTGAGCCCAAAAGAGTCGAACTTGGCATCTATATTGCTGTTGAAATGCTAAACGAATTGTTTAAATAGGACTAGACAACAAGCAGTCATTTATGATATACTCAGAATATGCCAAAGCGGTCAAGCAAGGAGAGTATGCCTAGAGACATAAACGTACTAGCTACTTCCATCGTGGAGCAGACTACAGGCGAACGTACACCAACCTCGGATGAACCGCAGAAGAACCCCCACGCTGTCGCCCTTGGCAGTCTTGGGGGTAAGAAGGGTGGGGTGGCACGTGCCATGAAGTTGACTGCGAGGGAGCGAACTGAGATTGCCAAGAAGGCAGCGGCAGTGAGATGGCATGGCAAGCAACAATAGTAGTGAGTAGTCAATCATATGGTTAGTCGAACCCCCAAGGACGCAAATGAGTTCATTGAGCAACAACTTGATGAGCGCCTACTGAAGTTGGAAGACGATTTTCAATCCGACGCTCTATCATTCAACGGCGCACTCGTCTTCGGGGTTGACACTCTTATCCGCAACGTGGTCGAGGAGAAGCGACGAGATTCTCAGGATAGAGAGGCCCTGACTGTGCTCCTAACGACTGGTGGTGGCTACATAGAGGTCGTACACCGAATTGTGGACACGCTCCGCTATCACTATAAGTATGTTCATTTCATGGTTCCAAATTACGCCTTTTCGGCGGGAACTGTCTTAGTGATGTCAGGCGACACAATAAACATGGATTATTACTCGCGTCTTGGCCCCATTGATCCCCAAGTGGATACGACTAGAGACCGAGTGGTGCCCGCATTGGGCTATTTGGAACAATGGAAACGCCTAATTAAGAAGGCAGAGAAGGGCGAACTTACCCTCGCAGAAATGCAGTTAATGATTGAGGGGTTTGACCAAGCAGAACTTTACAAGTACGAGCAGGAGAGAGAGCTATCCATCGAGTTGTTGAAGGAGTGGCTCGTGAAGTACAAGTTCAAGAACTGGGAGAAGACTGAGACACGAGGCAAAACGGTTACGTTAGCCATGCGCAAGAGGAGGGCATCAAGCATTGCGAGGCAACTTAATGACACAGAGAAATGGCACATACATGGTTATGGAATCTCAATGGAGATTCTACGACGAGACCTTAAATTGTTGATCGATGACTTCGGCGAGAAGCCTGAGGTTAGTAATAGGATTAGAGACTATCATAGCCTTCTTAGTGACTACATGATGAAACAAGGGCACACAGGTGTTATACACAGCGTTGGCACCTATCTACCATTCGCTGTTTAAGAGGTATTACAATGGTTAGGTACCCCACCATAGAAGAGATTTTTGAGCTAAACCCACATATTGAACGAGAGAAGTTCGCTGAGGCGGACGAACTCTTGCGCAAGCTGCGAGATATCAAGACAAGAAGGGCTAATTACGGTTTGCCTCCCCCATTCGCCCGCCGAGGTGTGTCGGTTGTCAGCGACAGCGTTGACCGACGCACTATCTACCTGAGACGGCACCGCACATAGGACACAGTTGCGCGACAGAGTAGGGCTCAATTGGGCGAACTTGGAGAACTGTCGCTGTGCATGTTTGCGCTAACGGAGCAGTCAATATGTGCGACTGTTGGGGACACTACTCCGACAACAATCGCCACCTCCAGCCTTTCCTGCATGGTAGCACTATCTTCGCTGAGGCAACTGAGATCTTAAGTTACTGACCCGAAAAGGAGCCCTTCTGGAGCATCATGTTATTCAAGTGTAACCGAAGCTACCGCGGCTATCCCCGTTTTGGAGCAGGTTCGCGAGTGGTGAAGAGGCTTACCAATGCGGATGCGAACTCCCGTATGACCCAACAATAGTGCATTCTGTGCAGCGAAGTGGCCAGGTTTCTTTATTCTGCGGTACGTCTTCGTCACTTCGCTAGCGCGCAAATTGACGCTTGCCTTGCTTCGCTACGGCAACTCCTAAGTCATTCAAGCGTTTTCCCTCATGCTGGCCCCAGTCTTTGTGCCGACCGTAGTTGCTACAGGCGACATCTTGGCCGCAGATAGCATTCTACGCCGTGCCTGTGCCTGGTGAGCCTTCATGTGGCGGCGGGCTGCCTCCGGGTCCTCGGGATAAGATCTCTCAGCTACTATGGACAGTGGCACTCGTCTTTGCCTGATGTGCCAACGCCGCCTCAGTCTGGCATCCGCCTCCAGCCTGCTCCGAATGTACTCTGCTTCCTCAAGGGTAACCGGCCCAGCCCACCCCGGCTCCAGCAGCTTGCTGGCGTAGAATTCATACAGTCGAGCGTCCGATTCCCTGAGCCAGTCAATGCTGGTTAGCAGGCTAGGGGGTGCACCAGGGTGGAAGTGAACGTCTAGCTCTTGGGGAAGGCCTTCCTGTGCCACGACTCACTCCTCCCGTCGTGGGGAGTCTGAGCTATCGCGACCTCAAGGAAGGTCTCAACCTTTTGGTGTGGAAAAGTCATGATTGGTGAGCCATGTAGGATTCGAACCTACGCAAAAAGTTACTATTAAATGACCCAAAGCCCATCGGGATCGCAATTTTCCCACATCACACAGACCTCACGCCCACATCATAGATATTGCGTGAAATGTGCAATTGCGAAGCCAACTGCAAACTGTGACAGCACATGTTATAATCGCCGTCGATAGATCGAATGAGGGAGGAATCATGAAAAGATTTGCCATTCTGCTTGTGCCACTGCTGGTGTTGGCGCTTACTGTAGTGGCCGTAGCTTGCGGTGGAGGTGTAGGTGATGAGCGAGAAGTAACCGACCTCGTAAAGCAGCAGGAAATGGCTTTCAATGACGAGGATTGGTACACGTCGTATCAGATGATGAGCCCAAACTATAGGGCAACATGTTCCTACGAAGAATATGAGGAATTCTCGCAGGAAGCACGGGCCATGTGGCTTGCGTTGTTCGGCCCAGGCAACGTCGAGCTGATTGATATAAGCATCCGTGTGGAGGAAGAGTGGGCCTATGCAACGTACAAAGCGGTACTGGAGGGGGAAGTGTTGTGGGCGCTCACATCTACTACCCCGGACATCTACCGAAAAGTGGATGGCAGATGGTATGATGTAGCGGAGGAACCGATGGAGCCTGGCTACAACGTAGCTGACCTTCCAGACGAGGGTGTGGCTGGATAGGCACAAGTTCACCTTCTTAAGTGCTACAAAGGGGGATGCCGCAAACGCATTCGTTGCCGGTTAGATTGCAAGGTGCTCGATAAGGACTTCCTATTCGAGCTAAGTGCCTCAGGGGAGTGTTGGCCTCACCAATCGGCTCGATGTTGGACTATGTAGGCGAGGGGGGCCATTTGACACGGTAGGGTTCAACTAAAAGATATCAAGGGCTTTCAGCCTGTCATTCGGGCTCGGCATCGCGACCGAGACCGAAAACCTGCACAGTAGTTGCTCTCTCAGTCAAGGGATGCCGGGCCCTCCTCCGGTTCCTCTCCCAAGGCTCTTCTCACCTTCCACAGCAAATCAGCGCTATCAATTGGCTTAGGGATGAAAGCCTTCGCACCCATTTCAAGGGCTTCACTCTCGCTATCTTCACTGGGGTAAGCAGTAATGAAAATAACAGGAATTGCTGCTGTGTCGGGGATTGTCCTAAGGCTCTCAAAAGTGCTAAGGCCATCTCCTGCTGGCATTGCAATATCCAAGAGAATAAGATCAGGCCTCTCCTGACAGGCCACCTCTATACATTGACAACCATCATAGGCTACTTTAACCTCATACTCGTTTGCCTTTAGCCTTGAAGCGAGGAGTTTCACCATCTGGAGATCATCATCTACTACCAGTATTTTCTTTCCCTTTTCTTCCTTCTTGCTGCCCGGCTCCCGGCCAAGATTGGAACTCCTTGGGGGCCGTTCCTTTCTTAGGGGCTCGCGCTTCTCTCCTAAGACTTTTCTTACCTTCCTCAGCAAATCATCACTGTCAAATGGCTTAGCAATGAAGTCCTCCGCGCCCTTTCGCGCCAGCTCGGCCTGCCTACCTGGAACAAACCGCCACAAGCATGCCTGGCTTCTCGGATTCCTTATGGCACTACAATTACCGCCCCAAAGCTAGAAAGGATATCCCAAGCTGAGGACTACTTGCTTGCCTTGGGGCTCCGACAGGTGCGGGTGCGTGATCATGGAAGTGTCGCTCGTATTGAGGTCGAGCGGGGGGACATAGGTCTTCTGGTTGATGAGGTCCGGCGCCTGGAGGTGGTGAACAAGCTGAGATCGTTAGGTTATGTCTATGTGGCAGTTGACTTAAGAGGGTACCGTACGGGTAGTTTGAACGAAGTGCTTGAGACTGCAAATCTCGGCCCTGATTCCTGAGGCCAAACCCTGTCATAGATTGGGCAGTAACTTGATACCATCTCCCCGAAGTTTCAGATCGATTCGTCTGCTGGGCATAGTATGGTGGGGCTGGTGGGCCCCTTTGCTAGTGGGCACCCACCAAAGAGAGGCGTTCACCGTATAGCAGGCCGAGTTGCCTCAGCCGGTGATCCATTGCTAAGATGCTCACGTCGAAGATGTCTGCCACCTTTTGAACATCCCGCACCACCGCCCAGCGCTCCTCGACCCACTGCTTGTTCATGAGCATACAAGTCGCAAAATGATCGGCAAGGAAATCCCTGAATGGCTTCTCTTCCAGATCAACTCGCCTAAACGCCGGACTTGAGCTGCGGCACGCAATATGAAAGGCCTCATGAAACATCGTTTGTCGTTGTACCTGAGGCGAGTCCACCGCGTTAAGGTAAACAACCCACTCCTCTCCCAGCAGCCAAGCAGCTCCATGAAAGCCTTTCAGAGGCAAAGTTAGCACTTCGATCTCGCGCTTCTCGTCAAAACCAGTGATAAGCTGTGATGGCACAGGCGGGTGGTGGGCACCTAGTCTGGCAAGACAGTCTGCTGCAAATCTCTCAACCGCAGAAAGAACCCAGCAACAACCGGGCTTATCGCGGTAGATGCAGGGTGCAATAGACAGATCGTGGTATGCAAGCGATCTCGTCCCACTACTTTTGACGCCAACGTATCGACACCATGCCTTGTCTCTACGTGTACAAGTCTCCTTATGCGGACACTCGCAGCCCTGGCCCTCAGCAAGGATAATCCCAAGGAGCTTTTCGAAGTCAGAGAGTTTGCCCAATTCTACTTCTCCGGCGCTCGATGAGATCCTCAATCATTGCAATCAAGTCGTCGTCCAGCTCGCGTCCATACTTGCGTTGGGCGTACTCGCGGAATTCTGGCCATTCCACAGGGAAGGTCTCATCCAAGGGGGCTAAGTGGCCTACAATGGCCAGAACCTTCTCCACTGGTATGCCAGCATACATTGCCAGACTTCGGCAGGATTGAGGGCTGGGCTTGTCCTTGCCAGAAAGCCATCGGCTGACTGTAGCGTGACTAACTCCCAAATCAGCCGCCAGTTGACTTGGCAAGCGGTGGCGCCGCTGCATCAGTTCGTCCAGGAACTTACCCAGGTGATCGGCCATAGCTCCCCTGTGCACATTCTACTCAACCAACATGCTGTTGTCAAGTGTCCGAATTTCGTCAAAGTCCTTGTTGCCGTAATTCATGACGCAACGATCCCTGTTCGGTAACAGTCTATTTTGACGCAACACGGCGTCTTGACAAAGGGGAACGCCTAGTGTAGAATATACGCGAGCGGACATTCCGCGATGGCGTGAGTAAGCGAGGCAAGTGATAACTCCGCCGGGTGCAGTAAAGGCGACCGGGACAGCGCATTGCCCCTCCTGATCGCCTTCTTCCGAGAGGACAGCATATTATTGGCGCAGTCCAAGGCAAGGAAAATAGAGCGCGACGACCATCACCCCCTCTATAGCACAGTCGACGAGATGAAGATCGCCTCGGGTGCGATCCCTATTGAAGAGGCTGAGTCTTCTCAGAAGCATACCTAGCCTATTTGATTATCCCGATAGGTAACTAATCCCGGCTTTAACTCTTCCCCAGCCTGAACGTCATGGGGCCGCACGTTAGGCAAACCCCTTGTGACCTCAGAAGCTCACCACCCGGTCAGACTGCAGGACCCACTGGACTAGGTCCCGCATACCCCCCATTTCCACCCCCTCAATAAGCTCACCGGGGCCAATACCCCGCTGCGAGGCGCACACCCCACATAGCTTAGCCACAGCCCCCTGCCGGATAGCGGCTGTCAGCAGCGCCTCGCAGTTGGGCATACGTTCCTCCAGCACCCCAGGGAATTCCGGCGGGTTCTGTCCCCTCTTGGCAGCGAACAGAGCGTCCTCGAAGACAAACAGGTTCACTCGATGGCCCTCACTTAGTGCGGCCAGGGTAAATCGCAGGGTGCTGTAGACCCTCTCCTTCCCGTAGGGAGCTTCGCCAATGATCACGGTAATTGTAGCCATTGTGATATTCCCTCCTTCAAAACATACAGCGACCTTCGCAATAGCGCCTTGCACACATCCATGTAGTAGGGTGTTGATGAACTGCGTGACAATGAGTCTACGCCCTTTCCTTCCGTTTTACCAGGAGCGCAGCGCCAAGGGCGCCAACCATCTGCGGATTGTAGGGAACGGTAATTTCAGTACCTAGTTTCGCGCTCACCAGTTGACGCAGGCACCTATTTAAAGCTGCTCCTCCTGCAAAGACGACCCTCTCTTTATGATCAATCCTTCGCGCCATGCCGGCGATCCGAGTTGCGATTGCTTCATGCAGAGCCAAAGCGATGGCATTGCTTTCTTCTCCCCGGGCGACAAGGGAGACAACCTCCGACTCAGCAAAAACGGTGCACAGGCTATTGATTCTGACGACTTTAGAGGCGCTCAAGGCAAGATCACCAAACTCGCCTATATCCACTTCTAAGGTTTCTGCCATCACCTCGAGGAACTTCCCTGTCCCAGCAGCGCAGCGGTCGTTCATCTCGAATTTCTCCACCTCTCCGTTGACGGACAGCAAGGTAACCTTGGTATCTTGTCCACCAACATCGATCACGGTGCGGCAATCCGGATAGAGGTACCTTGCTCCGACAGCATAGGCTCCAATCTCAGACACGACCTCTCCGCGTAGCACTGGAGCGACCAGGTGGCGACCGTAGCCGGTCACCACCAGCCGCTCATAACTCCTACCTGCCAATAGCTCCTGACAGCGCCGAAGAGGGTTGACTCCAGTCTCAAGGATAGCAGAATCCAGAACACTGCCATCCAACACCACGAGTACGATAGTTCGCGAACCCACGTCGAGCCCAGCACAGATCATCGGCTTATCATCTCCAAAAAAGCATCAATCCTGGTCCTCAGTTGCCCCACATCCTCATCGCTGTAGTCGGTTTCTATGCGCAATAGAGGAATGCCCTCCTTTGCCAGAGTCTTCTCCACTTTCACAGCTTCATTGGCATAGGTGTGGCAGAACTGGAGGTTGTAGTGCACCACGCCATCAACTTGGTATTCCCTGGCAAGTCTCACAATGTCGTCGAGGCGCTCGTCGTTGGGGGTGAAGCAGGCACAGTGGATCTGCATATAGCGCTCGGCAATGGCCCCAAGCTGCTCCTCCACTGTGCCTCCATTCTCAGGAACCAGGTCGCTGAACGCTCGGGTGCCGGTGCATGACTCCTCGCAGACGACGGCGGCCCCTGCAGTCTCCAGAATGTGGTGCAGCTTCCAATTGGGGATTGCCATAGGACTGCCCGAGACAAGGATACGCGGGGCATCAGCAGGGAAAACACCTTCCCCGGCGGCGATGCGTCCTTCCACCTCCTCGCACAGCGCGTTGACCTGCTGGGCGCAACGATCAACGTCATCGTAGAAGGACACCTGGGTCACAAGTAATGCGTCCTTGCCACTTATGGGAACCGGGCAGGCCTTGCGAGTGTTGTACAGTCGCTGGAGTGCACGGCGTCGATCATTGAGCAGCTTGGTAGCTCTGGCCAGCTTGTCCTCGGTGACCTTATTGCCGGTCAGCTTCTCAATGACTTCCTTAAAGGCTATCACCTCACTCCACCACAGATTACGGCTGGGCTGATTCTTCTTGTTGGGCACCTCCATAATGTAGACGGGTTGGTATTGGCCAAGGATTTCGAACATCTTCTTCTTGCCATCGCAGGTAGTCTCGCCTACAATGAGATGGCTTGTCTGCACATATGGGCAGATACGCCCTAGCTTGAAGCCGAAGGAGGACTTGATGAGGGCGCAGGTGTTGCGCGGAAGAACCTCCTCAGCTATGGGCACGGAGAACTGTGCCCCTGCACAGAGCCCGACTGGGATGGCGTCGGCTGCCAAGACGAGCTCCTCAGGAACGAATACGCAGTAGGTAGCAACCACCTTGCCGCCGTTCATAGCGTGCTGTCTCAGCTCCTGCACCCTGATACCGTGAATATCGCCCACCACGAAGTCAAAAAACTCCATGCCCTTGGGGCGATTCCGCTGGCAGAGGTAGAACTCTTCGTAGATCGGCTGTACAGCATTCAGAAGCACATCGTGGCGTTCAAGGTCTATTCCTAAATCGGTCCACATTTGCCGGTGATCGGTTGTCACTTGCCTTGTCCTCCTTTTGATTGTTCTTGGCGACAAAAAAAGCGATGGTTAGATGCCCGAGAGCTCCATACCATCGCTTTGCGGCCTTCCCCAGACAAGAAAGTCGTCAGGCCATAGCGTCACTTAGAGCGCTAGCTAACTTTCTCCGGGACGGAGGCTCTTCGAGCAGATGACTGATGCGGAACCCGCACCGAACCGCTGTGCGGCTCAGGCTCAGATGAAAATCAGGCGTGGCAGGCAAGTCATTGCTCTCACCTCCTTCCCATTTTGTTCGCAACCCTACCTCTAGTTATTCTATCAAAAACGTCCTTATCATGGAAGAACCCTCTGTCGTATTCAATGCTTCTCATGGTAGCCCCCCTGAGTTTTCTTCGGTCTAACTATCTTATACCGGGGAGGCCACTACTTAGTTTTAATTTTGAATAGGTGATCCGTGCTTGTTACGCCCGTTCATTCCAGGCGGGCCGTATTCCGTAACGCTGACTCTGACTTCCCAAATAACAGGAGATAGTGCATAACCCCGCCGTGCGCTCCAACCTTCTCCAAACCGACATTGTCGCACCAACCTATGACACTCTTTCGAAGAGGATAGTCCGGGTCTGGCAACAATTCGCCTATTGCCACCAAGCCGTCATCCTTGAGTACGCGTTTGACTTCGAGCAATGCTTTGTTCTTGTCAGCAATTTCTCCCAATACTGCAACCATAAAGACTCGGTCAAAAGTCTTGTCTGAAAACGGAAGGTCACATGCCGATGCTACCTTTGTGGCTGCGTTTTCTATTCCTTTTTCCAGAAGCCTAAGGTCGAGTCTTGAGATTATGCTCGCCTGTATATCTATCGCAAAGAACTTTCCTTGTGGGCCGACGCGTTTGGCGGCCTCGATCGTAAAGGTGCCGGGGCCAGGACCAATTTCCAGCACGCACATGCCTTCTTTGATATCTATCCAGTTCACCACCTTCTTAGGCGGTTGGAATTGCCTCCTGATCGGATTGTCAATAAAGCGAGCAGCGAATGCAGGTATGGGGAAATGGACAAAATGTTTTATTATCCGCTCCACAACAGCGAAGTAGACAACGAACCCAACCAGCGCCACGATTATCCAAAGAAATGATGTAGGTATTGTGAGCTTTCCTTGCCAGCGGGATTGTATCCCGAGATTAGCTGACTTGCAATAAATGGTAGCTGTCAGCAGGACGCCTGTCAATATTGCCACAACCAATAGCCAAATGGGCCACAACGGCCCGGAGCTGTGCCAGAGCAGCGAGCTGCACGGGGCCTCATGGTTCAATGGCAGCGGACTGAATGTGGAGCACCCGCATGAGGTCGTCACCGAGAACAGCGTGGTCACTGGCTCTCATGCAGGTTTATGGGTAAGCTTCGCCCCAGAGGGTCGAATTGCAGGCAATACCCTCGAGGGTAACTTCGTGGGGATTTTCCTGACCGACTGCAGCAATCTGGTTGTGCCGGATGATACCGTGCAGACACTATCTGGAACGCTATCCACGCAGAAGCTTTCCATATAATTGGTCGCAAGCCTCCCGCTATAGGAATCTGACTATGAGCCTGCCGAAGACAGGGCCGATAAAGTAGCGCATGAGGGCTATGAAGGGCGCTGGGAATTGATTGGCCAGATCTCTAGAGTAATCATCAAGAGTCTTCTGCTGGAACTTGAGCAGCTCCTGCGACCTGCTCGTATCGTACCAGTGTAATGGGTAGGGTTCCTCAGCGAACTTGTGTCGAGGTGGCAACGGCAGTCCCAAGGTTCCCAAAACAACGCGCAGCATGTCTTCGTACAGCATCTGCTGACTCGGGCCACCGGCAATTATCAGGGTGTTGCCTTTCACCAGTTCAAAGTTCTTCACGGAGTTGACAGTCGCTAGTGCCGCATCGTCGGGATGGCAGAACTCCAGTCGGTTCTTCAGGGGGATGGTGAACATGTGGGTCTTCGCGTCGCTGAGCTTGATCCTCAGGTAAGGGACTGACGTCAGACGTAAGATCAAGTAGTCGATACCCGACTCTTTGATCAGATTCTCAGCTTGAACCTTGGTCTTAGCATAGACTGATGTAGGATTGCATAGGTTCCTCTCAGGATGAAGGGTTTCGGTAGCGTCGGGGCATGGCCCAAAAACGGCCACCGATGAGGGGAACACGAACGGAATGCTCTCGCCTTTTTCCCTTATCAGATTCACAATTGTCTGAGTGCCACCCACGTTGACTTTGTAGGCCAGTTCGGGATTCTCTTCGGTGAACGGCTGCACGATACCTGCCAGGTGGACCACTGCGTCGATACCTTCCATAGCCTTTCTGACCGAATCCGGCTGGGTTACGTCACCCCACACGAGTTCGCAATTAGCTCCGAAGCTCTTGACCCTCTTTCGGTGAAGCAACACGCGGGCACCGAATCCCTGTTTGAGGAAAGCTTTGCAAACAGGAGGCCCCCACCTTCCGGTACCACCCGTTATCAGTACACGCATCTCACCTTCCCGTCGCTCTCACCAAACCTGGTCTTCACCGGCAAGACCCCTGGGCACTGCGATATTCCTCCACAACATGTGTACTCCTGCCCAAACCCCATGTCAAGACATAATAGGAAGCAATACCATCGAAGGGAGTTGAAGCATACAACACTCGCTAGGCAGGCGAGTCCTGCCCCAAGGCTGTCAAATCTAGGGAGTTGTATCTCGTATCATTACCAGGCCAAAGATGGTGGTAGAATAAGCTATCCCACCATCGGGGTGGAGGAAGAGCGGACCAGCCGAATTGTTGTACCCCAGTCCTGTACCCGTGAGTTTCTTGTACACCGTTTCGCCGGTTGCGAAATCCACAGCAATGAGGTACCACTTTTCCTCCGTGATCAGGCCTGACTCGCCCCTCCCGTACATGTACACCAAACCGCTTCCGAGGGATAGTTTGAACACGCAGATACTCTTCTCATCGCTCGCCCAGATCTCTTCGCAGCTATAGGTACCATCATCATGCCTCGTGACGTCCACGCGAGTGAGACCCGGTTCGGGATGGGAGATAGGGAACGTATGGTGCCCCCAGTTGTTCTCCACAATCACCGAATATACACCGGTGCCTTCTCCATTCTCATCCGCATGCTCAAACCCAACGGGGCTGACGTCCGTGCCGCTCTTGCCTTCTTCAAATAGCGCTATCCTGCACTCTTCAACGCCGTTGGAACGCCTGATAAACAGGAGGTTTATCCTCGGTTCAGCGTTGTCTGTAATAGCAACCAATCCGTCTTCTGGAGTTCCCATCAACGTCACCGATGTCCCCGAGCCCCGGGTGATGTGGCCAGCTTTTTTCTGAGTACCCCTGTCATACTCCGTGCGCCAGTCTATGATAATGTTCCCACTGCCATCCTGGCTGAAACGGTACAGCGCGTAGTCAGACATAATATAGACTCCATCCTCGCCGACGGCGAAGGAGTTCTCGATTATCTCCCCCTCCAGCCGCATAGTATGGACTACACCAGAGTCCACATTTACCGTGCCCACCATTCCTTGCGTAGTTGCGTACCAATAGTACTCTCCGCTCCACTCTGGCAGCACCCACGCAGCGCTGTCCTTCTTAGGCCAAGTCATGGGCACGACGTAATCCGCAAGATCATATTCGCGCACCAGCTCGAACCCCCCGCGGCCCTCGGGATCGGGAACCTGAACGACCTGGATGGTATTCTTAGTCGTTAGCACTACGGCGCGATCCTGATTGTCGAGGTAGGAGTAGATCCCTGCACCGAGATACTCCCATAGTAGGACCCCTTGGAAGTAAAAGTCCCAGGGCCTTGAGGGGAGATCATAGGATGCCAGTTCCTCCAGCGTGTAGGGATCCATGAGCTCGAGTTGAAATCCTCTCGCGTTGCCGTACACTGCGACAAGCCGTCCTCTGCTGTCAAAGGTAATCGTACCATACCCTCCGAAGCCCTGGGTTCTCGAGCTGACCTGTGGGTTCAACCCAAGTGGCCCGCTCGCCTCATAGGTATCGCTAATGTAGGCGTCATTGTGCATGTTGTTGCCCACATCCGGTGCCATAAAGGGATGTTGTGGAATGGGTACATGGGCTATTGGCGTCGAGTAGTCTACCGGGTGATATCGGATGAGCTTTTCATGCTCCGGCACCAATTTATAGAGCAGCCCATTAGGGATAGTCTTTGTCGCGCCGCCATCAAATGCCACCACCGAGAGCGAAATCGCAACAAAAGGAAGCACCCAGACTAAGACTACGGATAACATGATTCTCTTTTTCATTCTTGTCGCCTTGCGGACAGCAGGCGCCACTCTCGGCACCCAGCGCAACAGCGCGAAAACAATCACGCCCAACGCCGTGAGGATGTAGAGCGAGATGATGATAAACCAGCTGATGATGGGAAAGCCGACCGCCAGTTCAAACGTAACGAACCCACGCACGAAAAATGCTATCACCGACAGAGAAATCACAATAAGTAGGAGCACCCAAAGTAAGACTACAGATAACATGATTCCCTTTTTCATTCTTGTCGCCCTGCGGGCAGCGGGCGCCGCCTCCCTCGGCACCCAGCGCAACACCGCGAAAACAGTCGCGCCCAACGCTGTGATGAAGGTGAGCGGGGTGACGATGAACCAGCCGATGATGGGAAAGCCGGCCGCCAGTTCAAGCACAACGAACCCACGCACGAATGCAGCGGCGGGGGGGATGCTGTCGTTGGCATGCGGCGCCAACTGTCCACGTTTCTTGGCGGCCAAGCCTGCCTTGCCCAGGCCGGTGAAGGCGAGGACGACAAAAAACAGTGAGCAGCCCACGAGCCAGGTCAGCTTGAAGGGCAGGTCAAGCAAGATGACAATGGGGGGCAGCAATATGACCGTGGTCACGCCGCCTAGCCAAAAGCCGGCCGCCAGTTCAAGCACAACGGACCCACGCACGAATGCAGCGGCGGGGGAGATGCTGTCGTTGGCGTGCGGCGCCAACCGGCTACCTATCTTGGCGGCCAAGCCTGCCGCGCCCAGGCCGGCGAAGGCGAGGACGACAAAAAACAGTAAGCAGCCCATGAGCCTAGCCAGCTCCAAGGGCATGGCAACTAGGATGAAAATGGGGGGCAGCAATATGACCGTGGTCACGCAGCCCAGCCAAAAGCACTGCCAGGGCGTGCGATCGATTCGCAGTCGCGCACGCTCGACAGTAGCCGGGAAGAGCAGCCACCAGGCGGTGAGGCTGCCAGCGAAGATGATCTCCAGAGCCAGCAACACGCCAAAGATTGCGAGTACCTCAGCCATATCACCCCTCACTTTCCTGAGGAATCTACGAGGTCGACCCCCTTGCCTGCCCCGGACGCTCGGGCCCCATGCGCGTGATCAACTTCATCGAAGATCTTCAAACTTCTCGCTGGCCATTATCCTTGCCGCTTAACAGCACCTGCGCCGCATCAACTCGGCGCGGCGAGAAGCGCCGGATTCCCCCCTTAATCTCCAGGGAGGGCTCTACTTCCTGCTCGCTGGCTCAAAGCGTTTATAGCCCCATTCATCAAGCGCAAATTGCCAGTGCTGGTTCACTTCTGTTATGACGTTATCATCTGCCTCATATACAATCTTTTTGTAATCTGCTATAGAATCGAGGTAAGCGCGGAAGGCTGGTTCTGCCTCGGTGAATCCAGGCAGACTCAAAGTCTCATACACTCTACGCAATTGAGCTAAGGGTGCCTCTTCCAAGTCCTCATATTTCATCTCTACCAAATTCCCCGCCGGGATGAGCGCTTTATCAGCCAGGAACCTCTCCATGAGCTGGGTATAGAACCGCAGCACCCAAGCCTCAATTTCCTCGGGGCTGATTTCCTGCAACTGAGATCTCTCCAATACGACCCTATACAGATACCGAGTTGAGCGAAAGACATGGTAAGGATTGCGGTAAATGTGGATGAATTTGGCATCGGGAAAGAGCTCGAGCAACGTTTTGATGCGTGCGCTATCGGGACAGTTCTTAATGACCAGTCGCTTCCCCCCGGTCGTTAGTGTGGCCTTGCGCAGAACTGTCAGGTAGATTTCCTTCCATTCAGCGATGGTTGATGCAGGCAGGTTAGAGAAAAAGGTTATATACCTTTCAAAGAAATAACGGGCTTGTCGAGGAAAAGTATACATGTGGAGGTAAGAATGATTCGACATGTTGGCAATCGCAAGGTCTTCCTCTTCCGGAGCATCCAATGAGAGCGGGATATTGTCTATCTCCCTGGTGGGATGAAGTTTCTTAGCTATCTTGGCCAACGGTCGTTTGATTATTCTCTCACCAAACAGACACAAACCCGGGGCAAATGCTTGAAATGTAGAGACATAGCCGAGGTTTTTATCCTGGCACATTGTATGGTGCAGATGGGTTGTCCCACTTCGCCAATGGCCAACTATGAAAATCGGGGAGGGATGAATCGCTGTGTTCTTGACGATTCTACCGTATCGGACCGATTCATAGAGTCTGAGGGGGCTGGTGAGAAAGGTGGAGAGTGTGACAACCAGGGCGCGGGGTATGAACTTCCTGTCTATGTGTTTGTTGTTCCAGAGTAACTTGAGCCAACTGCGGAATGAGCCGAAAGCAAGCGGGTGTTCGAATAGGCGAGCGCGCTTCTGTTGAGTCATGGTACTCCTTGAACTGGCCATTAGGTCAGACATTGATCATCGTTTTCGGCCGGTACAAACTAGTCTCTTGCGTATTGTATATTGTGTATTGCCCTAAAAGAATTGCCTATGACGTGCCAAATGTCAAGGAGAAATCCGAAAAGGATTTTTTTTGGCTAACACTATCATTCCCTGTTTCGTTTACCGTCCTGTTTAACGGTCCAGGGACCTATTGGCGGGGAGTAAGCCATTAGAGCCCCTGCACTTACAGGTTAAGAACCTTGATCGCGTTTTCGCGCATGATCATTCTTTTGGCTTCGTCACTCAGGGGCAATGCTAAGAACTGCTCCTTAAAAGGCTTAAGACCCATGTTGTTGGTGCCGAAGAGGGTCTTCTCCTGACCGGCCCAGTATTGCATAAAGACGAGCAACTGTGGATGGAGTTTAGGCAGAAGTTTTGGCATCCAGGCGGAGCAGTCACAGTAGACATTAGGATGCTTCCAGGCCATACATACTAGCTCGTTAACCCAGGGCCAGCCAGTGTGAGACCCGATGATGGTGAGCCCGGGGAAGTCCAAGGCCACCTCGTCGAGGTACATAGGGTACCCTGGCCAACTAGGGAAAAGCTCCGCTGCATGCCCCGTCTGCATCCCAACGGGTATCCCTAGCTCGCTGCACTTGGCATAACAGGGGTACAGCCTTTTGTCGTTGAGGGGCAGGCTAAAGGTGAGGGAGTGGAAATAGCAGTACTTGGCCCCATATTCCCTGACGCCCCTTTCTATCTCCTCCAGGCTTTCCTCGATGCGAAAGGGGTTGTAACTGACTGCACCCACCAACCGATCAGGGTAATCCTTTATATGCTCGTAAACCTCGTCAATTGTGTAGTCCCAGATCAGCTTTTTGTCCCAATGGGACCACATCTTGAGAGCAGAGATAAAGATCTTGTCGTAGCCGACTTCATCCATCTGAGCTACGAATTCCTCAGTGGTAGGAGTGGCAACAGGTAACGGCTCTGGCGGGTTCTTCATGGTGTCCAGCAGTATATTCTTCGGATGCTCTGACCCAGGGTGCACATGTGACCTCATCATGGTAGCACCCAGGATATGCCACTCCCTGCCGTGCCACGCAGTAGGATTCCAAAAGGGATAGTTCATAATGTCAATCGGCCTGATATCTTCCACTTTTACTTGCTCCCCTTTTCAGGATTTTCGAGGTAGGTCTGGTCTCATCCCAAACCGGATGGCTACATCATGCTGAAGCCGCCGCCAACGCTAAGTGTCTGACCCGTGATGAAGTTCGCGGCATAGGAGGCTTAAGACCTCGAGGAGGAATTCGATCCCGCTGTAGCGGATTGCGGGTTCAGGGCACCGCTTAGCTGCCCATCTGGCACGACCTCGAAGAATGCTACCACGAGGGAATGCACCTGTCAAGCACATCGGCTCCACTACCGTAAGTTGACACCGACAGCGGGTGTAGTTTAGCATGTTTCTTTGGTTGCCACACTAGCTAGCGGACAATCAGAAGGTGTCCATGACACGGCGTTGGCTAGCGGGGCATTATTTGGCAGTTAAGAAACAGGGGGTGCTATATGGCGGGAAGGGTCGGTATAGTGGCCGTAGCCCAGACCAAGTTTGAGGAGAGAAAGTCCACCCTGCACACTGGCGAGCTGATGTACGACGTGACCCGGGATGTGATGGGGCAAACCGGGCTCGAGTTCAAAGAAGATGGCATAGATTGCACAACGGTGGCATATTTTGACTTGTTCGGCGGGCCTGCTGGTATGCACATGCATCTTGGTTACATAGTGGGCGCGTACCAGAGGGAAGACGAGAGGGTTACGGGAGACGGTGCCCTGGCGGTGTACTACAGCGCGATGCAGATTCTCTCGGGACACTGTGACATCGTCCTGCTGCTGTCCCACAACAAGGAATCACAGTGCCAAAAGAACCAGATAGAATGGGGGGGCATGGACCCAATCTATCAGCGAAGGGTCGGCCTCGACTTTGTCTCCGCTGCTGCCTTGCAAGCGATGAGATACACCACCAAATATGGGATAACCCCTGAGCAGTGCGCCAAGGTGGTGGTGAAGAGCCGCAAGAACGCAGGGAACAACCCCTTCGCCATGTGCTGCGATAACCTAACGGTAGATGACGTGCTCAGGTCAACCATGCTGTGCGATCCCATAAGGGTACAGGAGGCCAAGCCTGTACCCGTGGACGGCGCCTGCGCCATGATCCTGGCCTGCGAGGAGAAAGCCAAGAAGCTAACAGACAAGCCGGTATGGATCACGGGTCTGGGCAGTTGCTACGATCATCATGAGCTGGGATGGAGGGAATTGGCCGACTGCGAGGCTCTGACGACCGCTGCGCAGCGAGCCTACAAGATGGCTGGAGTGAAGCAGCCCATGAAAGAGTTCGATCTGGCTGAGATCTCAGAGCAATACTCATATCAAGAGCTGCTATGGAGCGAGGGCCTGGGCTTCTGCGGTAAGGGAGAAGGCGGCAAGCTCATCGAAAGCGGGAAAACCGAGATGGGCGCGGAGCTTCCTATAAACCCCTCCGGAGGCATGCTCTCTGGTCTCCCGGTATGCGTTGCCGGTATGCAGCGGGTAGTCGAGTGCGTGCTGCAACTGCGCGGAGAGGCCAGCGCCAGGCAGGTTCCCGGAGTCAAGAGAGCTCTCGCGCAAGGGGTCGACGGCCCTGCGGGACAGCTACAATGCGTGATTACCATGGAGAACTAGGAGGAATCAATGGCTGAAAGGATTGCTATCGTAGGGGTAGGGCAAACCATTCATAAGAGCAAGAGGCCGGCATGCAGATGAAAGACATCGACAACGTAGTGCTCGGCTCTTTCGAGCTTGCCGACGATTACTTCAATCCTGGCAAGTGGATCATCCCTCAGGTTGGGGCTGTGGGCACCACAGGTGGCGTGGTAGCCGCTACTGGCTTCAACCTCGCGGCTAGAAAAAGGCTCTTATCCCCAGAGCTTCCCTTCCCACGATCAGTTTTTGGATCTGCGTAGTACCATCGGATATAGACGAGGCTCTCGCATCCCTGAAGTATCGCTCTACAGGATATTCATCGGAGAGTCCCACAGCGCCATGAATCTGGATAGCCTTAGAAGTCGTCCTCACAGCCGCCTCGGTGGCGTAGGCCTTTGCTAAAGATGATTGCCAACGGCACCTCTCCCCCTTGTCCAGGAGATCCAGGGCGCGGAAGGCAAGAAGACGCCCGGCCTCAGTTTCCGCTATCATGTCGACAATCATCTCCTGTATCATCTGGAAACTACCTATGGGGCGGCCAAACTGCTTCCGCTCTTTGGCGTATTTGATCGAAGCATCTATGGCAGCCTGAGCAATGCCTGTGGATATTGCTGCCACCGTCGCACGTGACACATCAAAGAAGAGCATTGTCCGTTGGTAGCCGGAGCCTGGGTCCACAAGATTTCCCCTGGGAACTCGACAGTCGCTGAACGAAAGTTCTGCTGTAGGAAAGGCACGGACCCCTAGCTTGTGCAGCTCTCTAACGGCGAAGGGAGACACGTCCCTCTCTACGAGTAGAAAGGACATCGCCAAAGGGCCCTGTGACTTGTCTGTTGTGGCGAGGACAAAAGCCGCGTCGGCTATGCTGCCGTTGGAAATCCACGTCTTTTTCCCGTTGATGATGTATTCGTCCCCATCGAGGACCGCAGTGGTTTCTATGCTGGCCACATCGGAACCAGCGTTGGGCTCCGTTATTGCCAGGCAGCCTATGAAGTCGCCAGAGGCAGCCAGAGGCAGCAATCTCTCCTTCAGCTGCGGGGGGCCCGCTTCGGCCAAGAGCCAACAAAAACCTGTGGTAAGGAATACCACTCCGGCAAGACTGGCCCAGGCCCTGGCTAGTTCCTCTATGAGGATACCATTGGTCTTGTATTCTAGCTGAGAGCCGCCGTACTGTTCGGGCAGAAAGCCAACCACATAGCCGAAGGGTATCAACTGTCGAATAAAGGCGGCGGCTGTTTCTTTGGCCAACGGGCCCTTTCTTTCATGCTCATCGACGACAGGCACTATCTCTTTCTCCAAAAAGTTGCGGACATTGGCCTTCAGCATTTGTTGCTCTTCAGTCAGATCGAAGTCCATATCCTCCTCCTTTTGCTAGATCGAGTGAACAGGCGCGCGCCGTCTCGGCCTCTGCATCTAGATCTAAAGCCCGGCCATGCAAACATGCAACCCTGACAACCAACATATCTTTCTGTGTTCTTCACGGCCAATCTCATAGTCCGTTCCTCACTATGCTACAAATTAGAGTCTAGAGGGATGTACTTTGTTTAGCAACATTACCCCCAGTCATTCTAGCATGGCTCGTATCTGTAGACAAAGAGGGAAAAACAGGAACCCAGTTCCAGAAGCTGCTTAGTGAGCCGCGCTGGCAGGTCAAGGAAGACGGCATCCTCCAGTAAGAGGTCGGTGCGTCTCAAACGGTCGCTTGATGAAAAGTGCCATAGGGGTCATGTGGGAGAGGGCGCCAGCAGAGGCTCACTGTGATTTGAAAGCGAAAAAGGCGACCTGCCGCTCACCCATTCTTGTCTTTGAAATGCTGTTTAGGCTGAAACCTAGACTCCGTGTTTCCCGCGCATCAGAGTCAAGATTTGTTACCGTCTAGTGGTTGACAAAGTCCTTGCTTCGTGTATACTTAGGCAAAAGGTTTCCTACTGCCTTGTGCAAGTTCGTAGGAGGAGAGCCGTGGGCTTTGAAACGCAGGATGTCGAGAGAAAGGTGATTTCGATCCTTAAGGTTCTGAGCGAATGTCAGGAACCTCTGGGGGCCAGGGTTGTCTCCCACCGCCTGAAGGAATACGGTGTTGAATTGGGCGAAAGGGCGGTAAGATACCATTTGAAGCTCATGGACGAGCGAGGGTTAACTCAGCTTATAGGCCGTGACGGTCGGTTGCTCACAGAGCAGGGAGAGGAAGAGCTTGGCAGCGCTCTCGTCAAGGACAAGGTCGGTTTGGCCATCTCCAAGATTGAGTTGCTCGCCTTTCGCACCGACTTCGACTACGAAAAGGGATGCGGTCCGATTCCAGTGAATATCTCGTTCTTCCCCACATCAAAGCTTGACAGGGCACTCCAAGCGATGAGGCCCGCTTTCGAAAATGGCCTCTGTGCCAGCGAGTTGGTAGCGGTGGCTCACGAAGGAGAAAGGCTGGGAGAGTTAACCGTCCCCGAGGGCAAGACAGGACTGGCCACGGTTTGCAGTATTGTGGTTAATGGCGCCTTGCTCAAGGCCGGCGTTCCCATGGACTCCAAGTTCGGTGGCATACTCCAGATGCGAAATCACAAGCCCTTTCGCTTCGTGGAATTGATTCACTATGCAGGCTCATCCGTCGATCCTTCAGAGGTATTCATCAGGGCCAAGATGACATCCGTGAGAGAGGCAGCCAAGAACGGCAACGGCAAGATGCTGGCCAATTTTCGCGAAATCCCAGCCCTGTGCCGCGATATAGCAGAGGAAGTGGTCGCCAAACTGAGAGAAGCTGGATTCGGCGGGCTGTTGGTGATGGGAAACACCAGCGAGCCAGTGTGTGAAATCCCTGTGGAGCTCAATAGGATCGGCATGATACTCCTCGGAGGGTTGAATCCGGTGGCTGCTGCCGAAGAAGCTGGAATCGAGGCTGAGAACCATGCCATGAGCACTGTAATGGAGTACCAAGATTTAACCAAATTCGAGGAATTGTGATATGGAAAAGGTGAAAATTATACCCTGTCTGGATGTGAAGGATGGCAGAGTGGTCAAGGGAGTGAACTTTGTCAACCTGAGGGACGCCCGTGACCCCGTGGAGGCAGCGGAGGCCTATTGTAGAGAGGGGGCAGACGAGCTCGTTTTCCTCGACATTTTCGCTACCGTGGAGAATAGGAAGACGAGATTGGAGTGGGTCAAGAAGGTTTGTGATGTTGTTACTATCCCCTTCGCAGTCGGTGGTGGCATTGGAAGTATCGACGATATGAAAGAACTATTCGACCTCGGCGTGGACAAGGTCTCAATCAATACCTCTGCCGTCAAGAACCCCGAGCTCATCAGAAAAGCTGCCAGTAGATTTGGAAAACACAAACTAGTCGTTGCAATCGACGGGAGGAAGAATCCTCCAGAAAGCAGCTACCCTCGGCTGGAGGTAGTGATCAAGAGCGGTACCGAGGGGACAGGGCTCGATATCGCGGAATGGGCCAAGAAAGTGGAAGAGCTCGGCGCAGGAGAGATCCTACTCACGAGCAAGGACGCCGACGGCACCAAAGAGGGCTATGACCTGGAGATGACAAGAGCAGTTGCTGAAGGCGTCTCTATCCCAGTCACTGCCTCTGGTGGCGCTGGCACGCTTGAGCACCTCTACCAAGCAGTGACCATTGGTAAAGCGTCGGCGGTACTGGCTGCTTCTATTTTCCACTTCGGAGAGATATCGATACCGCAGGCGAAGCAGTACCTCAAGGAAAAGGGGATTCCTGTAGAAATCTAGGCAGAGGGCAGACGCATGGGTCTGCCCCTACAGTGAACGGTTACCATGCAACATCGGTGAGTCTAGTATCCTCAAATAAAGTCTGGTAGAGAATCAACTAAAGCCGTGATTACCATCATCGGAGCCGGAGTTATAGGTCTGGCTGTAGCTGCCCAAGTAACAGGAAAAGGCAGGGATGTATACATACTGGAGAAGAACGAAACGTTTGGGCAAGAAACGAGTAGCAGGAACAGCGAGACCATCCATGCAGGTATCTATTATCCCGAAGGCTCGCTAAAGGCAGAGACCTGCGTTGCTGGCAATGCTCTGCTTGACGAACTTTGCCAGCAACATGGAATAGGCCACAGAAAGACAGGTAAGCTTATTGTCGCAACCAAGAACGAAGAGGTCGAAAAACTAGAGGCATTGCTGGACCAAGGAAAAGGAAACGGGGTGAAGGATCTGACAATGCTCTCCAAAAGCAAGATTGGGGAACTCGAACCAAATGTCGAAGCGATCGCAGCCATTCTCTCACCTTCAAGCGGGATCATAGACTGCCACGCTTTGATGAGGCTCTTTATCAGCAGGGCGAAGGAGAAAGGGGCAGAAATAGTATATAGGTCAAAGGTGGTTGGAATAGAACGACTATCTAACGGATACGAAGTTGCGGTAGAGAATAGCTCTGGATCCTTTACTTTCAAGACCGAAATCATCATAAACTGCGCTGGCTTGCATTCAGACAGAATAGCTCAACTTGCAGGAATTGACATAGACCAGGCAGGCTATAAGCTACGCTACTGCAAAGGCGAATACTTCAGCGTTAGCAGTAGCAAGAGTAGGTTAGCCAAAAGGCTGATATTCCCAGTCCCAGAACCTGGTTCAGGAGGAACAGGAATCCACACTGTTCTGGATGTCGAAGGGAGGATGAGGTTAGGGCCAAACGCAAGGTATGTAGATGAAATAGACTACAAGGTCGATGAATCGCAGCAAGGGGTTTTCTACGACTCGGTGAGGCAATTCCTGCCATTCATTGAGTATGACGACCTGGCACCTGAGATGGCAGGCATCAGACCCAAGCTTCAGGGTCTGGGTGAGAGTTTTAGAGATTTTGTGATCAGACATGAAGAGGACAAAGGCTTGCCTGGATTCATAAACCTTATCGGCATCGAATCGCCAGGGCTAACAAGCGCCCCGGCGATAGCAAGATATGTTCAAAGCATAGTAAACGAGATATTGTGAATGAAAGAATATATAGAAGTAAGGAAACGTACGCAGAGAGGTCCTTACAAAATGAAGAGCGATTGTGAAAAAGTGGCGGTAACGGTCAGTAAATACGGTGGCGACCGCGATAGTCTTATCTCAATACTTCAGGACATACAATCCGAATATCATTATCTACCGGAAGATACTCTGAGAGCAGTAGCAAGTCAGTTGGATCTTCCATTGATACAGGTCTATGGTGTGGCCACCTTTTTCAAAGCATTCAGTTTGAAGCCACGCGGTGAGCACGTAGTCAGCGTTTGTCTCGGTACTGCCTGCCACGTGCGCGGTGCCCCTGCGGTGGTCGACGAAGTGAAAAGACAACTTGGCATCGAGGCTGGCGAGACAACCGAAGATATGCGGTTTTCACTGGAGACCGTTAACTGTATAGGAGCATGTGCTCTAGGACCTATCGTGGTTGTAGATGGCAGGCACCACGGACAAATGCGCCCAGGAAAGGTCAAG
>JAUXAX010000023.1 GCA_030619685.1 Dehalococcoidia bacterium | reverse complement strand
GAGGTCCTTATCACTGACCCAGTTTCTATAGGTTCTCGGCTCATACATTCCTAGAGACGCACTTCCATAGCTCTGACCGGACACGGCTTGATACAGAGCTCGCAGGCTATGCACTTGGTACGCTGAAAGTCGACCCGCCTGGTTACGGAGTCGACAACAAAGGCATCGACGGGACACATCGTGACACAGGCGCCGCAATGGGTGCACCTGTCCTCATTGCGAGACACATCCTGGGCCAATGATTGCAGTTCTACTCCCGCCTCGGCCAGAAAGCGCACCGCTTCCTCATAATCCTTTTTTTTGCCGCTGAGCTCCAGCACCAGAAGGCCTTCCTCCTTGGGGGTGATCGAGGCCTTCAGAATATTGAACTGTAGGTCATAGTCCTTGACAAGTCGATATATTATCGGCTTATCGACAAGACTGTGTGGGAATCGTAGCACAACCTTTCTTGCTTTGGTCACGTTATAGCTCCTTCCGCTCAGCCTTCCTTCTCAAAGGGACGCTCCTCCATAGGCTTGAAGACTATCCCTGACTCGACGCCGGGCAGGGGTGCCACAGGCTCGGTGAGGTAGAACTCGCCCTTTTGAATCCAATCCTTGAGGGTGTTGGCGATTTCAACCGCTCTGGAATAGCTCGAAAGCGAGGCGGTGGGCACTGCCTTACCCTGAACCTTAATCTTGCCGCTCTTGAGTTGAGCGTAGTTTACCTCTCCCAGAATATCTGGCCTTCGTTGAGGGTAAGCCTCGAAGTAGTCCACGATGGGGGCGAAGATCTCCTGATCGATAACCGCGGTGTAACTGAGTATCTCTTCGGAGAGTATCGGTATGGGGACGCCGATGCCGACGGTAAGAGTAGCGCCGTAGCCGATGAAGCTTGTCCCAACAAGCCAACGCGGGTTCATCTGCTTCAGGTCCCCTATCACCGCCAGCGTCCCTGCGCCCCGCCGGGGCACGCCTTTGTCGGTGCGCAAAGCATTGGGGTTGTGCTGTGTGCCCTGCCAGGCTACATATCCGGTGCCTCCCCCGAGGAAGATCCTGGTACCTATGCCAATGGTTTTGTAGTGGGGGTCATTGAGCAGCGGTGAGAGTTGCCCTGCGGTGGAGTAATTGGCATTGCCCAGGTGGGGCTTGAGCACCCCCATATAGGTGTAGATCGTTCGATCCCCGAGATTGACTGCTACATTGTAGTTCTGGTAGGCGTTTCTGATGTTGAAAAGTATTGCCTCATTCATGCTTTCTAGGTTGATCCAGGTTTCCACTTTCCGCCTCGGGTAACAATCGGTCCCATGGGCGGTCATCGCCAGCGTGATGTCCTTGCCAGCTACCAGATCCTCGATTACGTGGCCGCCGCCGTAGTTGAATTCTCCGGGGTGGCTCCTGTTTCTGGGGTCATCATCAGGAATGGCCGTAGCGCCGATGAAGACATCCACCGCCGCAAGGCCAGTATAGGCAGGCACATCGTTCAGGCAAACCTGGCCTCCGCCGGCCTTTATGCGCGTCTGGGAATGCCCCAGATTGAAGAAAGCGCCTGACGAACACATGGGGCCGAATGTGCCAGTGGTTACCACATCAACCTCTTTGGCGGCCTTGGCTACGCCCTTCCTTTTGACCAGGTCGATGACCTCTTCAGCGGTAACTACGACGGCCTGGCCCTTGGCGATCCTTTCGTTGATTTCGGCGATGTTTTTTGTCACTATGCGCTCCGCTGTCAGAGTATCCAGGGGATGATGGCAGACGTCAGGAATATTGCGCCAAATATGGAGACTTGTCAACCCTATCTAAGGCGAGCCGCTTACAAACGCTGTAGCTTCCTCCCCTTGCCCACTTTTCTTTACTTTACTTTGCCTTATCTATCCTCCAAATCTCGGTACAAAAGTACTGCTCCAGTATTGACATTTGGTGACAAAAGTACTACTAATAGCCTATGTCGGGTGCGACCCATGGGCTGCAGGGATCGTACAAAGGTTAAAAGTCCGGTACATCCGTACCCAGTACGAAAGTAATGCGCCCAAGCTCCCGTGATGATGCCGGGGATCTGAAGGCGGAGAGCTCTGAGCCTCCATCTAGGCTGGTTGATATTATGAAAGTGTTGCAGGCCAGAATGCCACTGGAAGCTAAATCCGGCGATTCTCTGGCTGGGATCGGATTCTGGCTGGTTTTGTACTTGTGTCTAAATGTTGTAGATGTTTTGTTAACAAACAGATCCTATGCCATGCTCGAGTCAGCAGGACTCGTGGGGAAAATGGCTGAAGCTAACCCGATCCTGCAACCTCTGGCTGGATCGTGGATACTGGCGGTGAAAGGTTTTCTTGCTTTGGTTCTCATGGTGGTAGCCAACAGATTCGCCAAGATGCCCATGAGGAGAATGCTTATCTGGGCTTGTCTAGCCTTGCTGATAATCTGTATCTGGAATGCTAAGTCAATAGGGCTGATATAGGCAGGGGAAAAAGACTCACCTATCTGACCCTAGCCCTGTCACTGATATTCGCGGTCGGATCGTTTACCTATCCTCTCTTCCTCCTCCAACCAGCGTTCGAACTCAGTGTCGGGGTCCTCGACGCCTAGTTCGTCCATTGCCCTCCGTCGCGAGTGGACCCCGGTGCCGATCAGTATCTCCTCGTTCCGCACCAGGCGCGCCCTGTCCTGGGGCAATATCGGCCCCCAGATAATGCGGGAGCGGTGGTTTCCAAAGCTTTCTCCCGTCATCCGCTCCAGGACCCTGAGGATCAGTTCGTTGCGACGCCTGTATACTGCCGTCCTGATCAATCGCTTGCGCCTAACCTTCTGCAACAGGGGATGGAGCTCCATCTCCAGGGCGATCCCGGAGAGGCCGCGCTGGTTGTCGCCGAAGGCAGTCCGCGGCGACTCGGAGAGGTCGTGCAGCGTGCGGTAGAGCAGGTCGATGTAGTCCACGTGTAGCTTTACCCCTCCTCCCTGAAGCAGGTCTAGGAGGTATGCCTTTGCCTGCTCTGGGATCTCCCACACCGCTCCCGGCTGCACCGCTATGTCCTGGGCGTTCTCGATGTTCTCCAGGACAGCGATGGGGTTTCCCGACAGCTCGAGAATGCGAGAAAGTTGTGACAGCGCCCGGTTGAGTTCTCGCGCTGGCTCCATAGTCGCAGGGATGTCGGAGACCCCCCAGAACTTCTTCGGCTCCCTGACGTTGGGGAAGAGGACCCATAGAAACCCTTAAAGTTCTGGTCCATCAGCTCCTCGATGCTGTTCCTGCTTTAGAGCAGCCTGTGGCTGGAGACACGCCATGAATAGCAAGTTGTGTACCCACCCCCAACTTCGTAACTGGTGTTCGATCGGCAAACGGCATCCCCCGTGGTTCCCGGCATTGCCAGGTATGGCGCTAGAGGAACACAAGCGAAGGAGTGATGAAGGCATATCTTGAGCTGGAAGAGGTGGAACTACTGGAGAAGGCCGCCACCAATCTCAGGGATCGGCTGCTCATCCGGATCCTTTTTCGGTTGGGCTGCCGCATCAGCGAGGCTCTCGCCCTTACGGTGGAGAACATAGACTTCGGTCACGGGACGGTCACCATCCAACACCTGAAAGCACGGTTAAGGCTTTTCTGCCCCAACTGTAATGCCCGGCTAGGTAAGACACATACCTTCTGCCCGAAGTGCGGCGCAAGGGTAGAAAAGGCTCTAACAAAAGAACAGGAGCATCGCCGTATGAGAACCCTGCCCATTGATGGTGACACACTGAAGATGCTGAGAGATTACATCCGCCGCGGTGGGCCGATTTCCCAGGGAGGTAAGATGCTCCTCTTCGGCATCAACAGACACCGCGGCTGGCAGGTGCTGAGGGAGTGCGCGGAAATGGCTAACCTCCCCAACTTAGTTGACCCGGAGACCGGCAGGGTGCATGGCGTGAGTCCCCACCGCCTCAGGGATGCCTTTGCGGTTCATGCGGTGAAGCTGGATGACTCCGGTGATGGCCTCAGGCTTCTCCAGGAGCACTTGGGACACGCCAGTTTCAATACCACAGCCAGGTACAGGAAGGTAGCTGGAGAGGAACACCGAGAATGGTACGAAAAACTGTGGGAAAGAGGAGAGGCCAGTGGTTGAAGCCCTGAGACCAGCCAGGGGTGGTTTTCTCCGTCCCTTCGGCTGCGGCTGGTTTATAAGAGAGTTTCTGCTGGGCAATGGCCCCAACGGGTCACCCATGATTGACGCCGATACTGGCGCTCCCCAAGCTGACATCTTTTACCACTACAAGAGAAATCTTCTCCACGCTATTGCCTTGGACCGAGCTACCAGGGAAGAGGAGCGGCAGGCACGCCGTCAGAGGCGCCCTATTCGCCCCGAGGAGATCGAGAGGCTGACTGAGAGATACTTGGCCAGCACTCCCTATAAGGCCACAGGTTGCCGCTACCACTCCTTTGTCGTCTACTTCTCGAATTTGCAGCGATTGGGGTGGGTGGAATTTACTGGCAGGGAAGAGCCTTCAGCCTTTCAAGACCACTACCCGCCAGGGCCTCCACGAAGGTATTACCGCCTTACCCCCGCCGGCAGAGCTGCATCTGAGGCTGCCTGGGCAAACCCCCAACTCGCACTATACGGAGGCATATTATGAGCAAGAAAAAAGCGAGTCGAAGCGGTAGGAGAGCGTCCACTTCACTTGAGGAGATGTATAGAGACAACCCCCAACAGCTGGCCTACCACAAGAAGAACCTGCTAGAACCTGGATTGCCTGGCGACCTGCTCCCTTATGAATTTGACTACGTCAGGTCGAGTCTTCTGCAGTCGCCCTCCCTCAAGCGACGCTGGGGCTTCCGTCCCTCAGCCAAGAGGCTTTCGGAAGCCCGCATACGGGCCGTTGCCAGAGATGGTCTCTAAGCCATCGGCAGGCGAGTTTTAGCTTCGGTTGCAGAAAAGCAACAGACGTTTCCGATGTTTTCCCCACAAAAGACGCAAGCCCTCAACAGACAGCTACGAAAACTGGCCTCTGAAGTCCTTAAAACGCACTTTAGGTAACATCCCAACCCCCTAATCAGCCCTCCAATTGGCCTTCTTTCCCTGTCAATTTAACAAGGGTTCACATTTGTTCCGCAACACGCTGCGCCCACACTATCATGAAAATATAGGTTCATTCTTTTAATGAACGAAAGGACATTTTGTTCAATAATGAAGCTAGCAAAGCAATAAGTCGATTGGGGTTCAATTCCCTGGTCGTCAGCACCTTAACAACCAAATATCGGGCTTGAGTCTGAGCGCTTGCCCTGAACTGGGGAAGGCATAAAAGAACCTCAGCCAGATACAGGCTGACTGAGGCCGTCTAGCCTTCCCTCGGAAAGGGGGAAGTGTGCAACTAGACTGGGGAAAGTATATCACGGTAGCCGATAGGTTTCAACGCAAGGCAAGGGCGCAAGACCGAGAGGACTTGAGGCATGATATTATACTCAGGCTTGCCGAGGTTGCCCAAAGGAACGGAGACAAGCCCTTGAGTGTAAAGGCGATGCTCCGAGTTGCCAGCTTTGTCGTTGCCGACTACTGGCGGAATCTGAACCGAGCATCCGTCAAGGTGTGTGTCTTTAGCGGTGTAGCTACCAAGCCCAAATACGCTAGGTGTAAGTGGGAACAGAAGCCCTTTAGTTGCCGAGAGTGTACCTACCTTGCCGTTAGACCTGTAGAAAGCCTGAACCAAGAAATAGACGATGGAGAGGGCAATACAGAGGCTCTCATGGACATTCTAGTCGATGACAGCGCAATAGACCTTGAGGCTTGGTTAGACGCTCGTAGGTGGCTTTTGGGCTGTCCTAAGAGGCTTGTAGAAGTCGCCTACAAGAGAGCCAACGGAATACCGCTAAAGGGTAGAGACCAAGAATATCTGAGGTACTACAGGCTCAAAAGTCAAAAAAGTCTCCTGTAAACCTGTGTTTTTGCCCCCCCAAACCGATAGTATTAGTAGAGGCAGTATCAAGGCTAGAGAATCTCAGCTTGATAGAGTCTCAATCTAAGGCTAGGGGTAGAAGTTGCCCGACTGCTCCGATGCCAAAGGGGGGGTTTTGGAACAACTAAATATCGAGGGCAAACGCTCAGGCGAAGGCTTTGTCTGCCACAGGGAAAGGCTTGTGAGTGCCTTAGCGAAGGCACAAGCCGCTTTAGTCGAAGTCGTTGGCTTCGTTCTAGGGCGGAAAGGCTTTCTCAACTACCTTCGGCTTTTGGGGGGTAGCAACATCGTCAAGATAGTCCCCTCAAACGGTACTGCTGGCGACTCGCAGAGTACCGAAAAGATGCTCAAGGTGGTCTGCGGTGGGAACACAGGCTGCCTTGCCGATAACGCTTGGGTAGGTAAGGGGATGGAACACTCCAATATCTGTCAGGTTCGAGTATCCCCTCACAACTCAGTCACTCCCAATCTTGGGGGTGTGGAGCTTGCCGAAGCGTTGTCAAAGGTGCTTCCCTTTGTCGCTGCGAAAAAAGACGAGCGAATGGTGCTCAAGTGTGTACGCTTTGCCCAAAGAGAGGGGAAGCTAACCTTGACCGCTGCCGATGGCTTTCACCTTGCCGACCAGTCCCTTGACTTCGAGGAAGGCGAAGGCGAGATACTTGTCTTTGGTCACGTTATCAAAGGCATGGTATCGGCACTCAGGAAGGCGAAGCGAGTCAAGGTAACCATTGAGCAAGGCAAAGAGAAGCTAGACCGCAGAACTCTTGTAATTCAGACTGAGGCTGTCACCTACCGCTTTGACGGGTATGATGGGACTTATCCCAACTACGAGCAAGTCATACCCACCGAGTTTGTAGCGGAAGCGACGTTTGACACGAGGGAAATGCTAAGGGCTGGCGCAAGTTTGGGCGCACTCTTCCTTGACAAAGAGAGTCCAGTTATCATCTCCATTGGGGATGGTAGCGTCAGGCTCTACGTCAAGGATGAGAAGGGAGAAGCCCATATCGAAGCGGAAGCCCAAGGCGAAGCGGAGATAGCTATCAACAGCCTGTTTCTCACCCAAGCCCTGCGGACTCTGGGGGGTATCGTGGAGATGAAGGTTAAAGCCCCTAACTCTCCAATGCTCTTTTCGGTAGACGGTCACCGAGTCGTCTTATCCCCCATGCTCATTGGCATAGGGAAAAAGAACGGAGAGGGCGAAGCCGACCAGATACCCAAACCCGAAGGCGAACCCGAAGCCGAACCCGAAGCCGCAGCGCACGCCGAAGTGAAGACCGACAAGCCGAAGCGGAAGCACCAGCCAAAGCATCCTGTACCAGCCTAGCCTATAACCGAGCGTAAGCCCGACCAAAGAAGCCACGCAGAAAAGCGGGGATTGCCCCGCTTTTTTGCTTTTTTCAGGGGGTTTGCTTCCCCAAAGCGTGGGAGGCAAACCCCCTGTTTGTTTGCCCAGTCTGCCTAGAAGGGGGGTGAACGGCGGTGAGAATATCCGTGATTGTCGGCGTCTACCGTGGGGTTATCCAGACGGTAAGAGCGTTCGAGAATGAGGAGGGTGCTGGGAGCGCACTTGTTGAGGTCGATAAAGAGCTTTGTATAGAGCGCAATGGGAAGGGGGAGCATAACTCCCTAAATGATGCTGGCGTGTACGAAGTCGAGGTCGAGTCCGCTTTGTGAAGCTCCTAGCACATCAGCCCGACTTATCGGGAAGGGGAAGGTATGCCCAGAGAAAGGGGGTGAGAAGGGTGAAACGCTTGAGCTATCAAGCTCAGCGAGCGAGCGGGGGAAAGCTTTTGAAGGTTGTTGGTTTCCCCCAGGGCGAGGAGTATGTCCCGTCTGTCCGAGTAGCGGGGAAGTGGCTCAAGGAATTTGGCTTCGACTTTGGCAGTGAGACCATTCTTACCGCTACAGAGGGGCAAATCGTAATCACAGCGAAAGGAGGTGAAAGCGATGGCGATAGCATGGAAAGCTCTCCCTGTGTGGGAGAGGCTGGACAAGGTAGACCGGCGAATTGAGGAGATGAGACCCTTCGTGGCCGAAGCTCTGGCAGAGGTCAGGATGGCAAGGCAAGGGCACAACCTTCCACAGTATCTCGACCAGAAGCTGAGCGGTCTTGAGAGTGACCTGGCCGCCGTGCTTCGAAGGCTCAAGAATCGGGTGGAGTCCACCAGGCAAGCCATTCCCAAAGCTGAGGTCGAGAGGGAGCGCAACGCTGTGCCCCAGGTTGAATTGCAGCTCAGCGATTAAGAGGCCCGACCTGGCTAGTCGGGAAGGGCCTAGAAAGGGGGTGATGAAGTGCTGAAGCAATGTGGAACCTGCAAACACGCTGCCAGCTTCGACTATGGCCCCAGCCCCAGCGGGCCAGAGGACGGCGTGAACTGCAAATCTGAGGCGATGGCAAAGCACCTTGGCAAGTACCAGTTGGAGGAGATAGCGGAATTTGGGCAGATGAACCTGTTCCGCACCGAGGTGCTCGGCACCAATGAAGATCCATGCGAGTGCCCTTGCTGGGAAGCAAAAGAATAGAAAGGAGGTGAAACTGTGGCAAAGCTACGCCCAGGTGCGGTTGATATCGACCTGGCGACGGGCGGAGTATACGGTGACCTCGACCATTGCCCTCTTGAGGACTTACTGGAGAGTGCGAAGGCCCTGCTTTCGCTTTTGCCGAAAGTGGAGCACAAAGGGCTGTGGGGGCTGCACAAGGACTATGACGCTGGCAGCTACGTCTATACCTCTGCCCGGCACCTTGAAGTCGATAAGGATTGCACCCTAGAAACCGACATGGGTGAGGCGAAGTACGGTGAAAGACCGTTTAGGCTCACGGTATTCACTAATGCGTCTCGCGAAACGCACTGGCTCCATAACTGGTACTTTACCCTCATCGGTAGCGTCAAGGATGGCCAGGTCAGCCCCGACATCCAGGGTATCCCCGACCTGACCCTTCCCGCGAGGAAGGAGCATGAGGAGTTCCTGCAGCGAGTCGAGGCAGCCAAGCCGCCGGTGCAGACAACACTAAATCTGGTGTAGAGCTAAGTCAACATTTTTGGAAGGGGAACCTGTGCCCGGAAAGGAGGTGATTAAGCTGGAAGACCAAAGAGAGAAGTCGATCGACGCCCTGGTCGGCGCCATGACAGACCCCATCATTGTGTGGCCAGGCGGGTGGGGAGATTCTGTCCCAGACAGCCTCAAGGGCGACATCACCATTTATCGCCTGGGGCAACTGATGAAGGGGGAGGAGGGCGTGGCCACCTGGCCAGAGGTATGCGCCTACCTCATGACGGTCACTCTGGAGAGGCCGGTGAGCTCGGAGTGGGTACGCATCTACATGTACGCCATGACTCAGTACAAACCCGACCTGATGACAGAGGATCTCCGTCGGGACCACCTGGAGGACCAGGAGATGCGCATGCTCACCGAGTTCAGGCAATGGCTCTGGAACGCCAGGGTGAAGGCACGGCTGGAAAGGCAACGAGCTGAGAGACGGCAGGCCAAGGAAGAGGCCAAGGCTAGGGCTCCAAAGCAGGTGGAGCTTGCCCTGGTGGTTGAAGCTGAGTACGAGCCCGTAGCTTGATAACTGAGGGCCATAGAGCAAGAGAGACCTAGATCCTGTCGGGATCTAGGTCTCTCTTTTTGCCTTCCTCAGCTTCAAGCCCCCGTCAGCTTCAGCCCGAAGCTAAAAACGAGGACCTGAGATCAAAAGCTGGGCGTTTTCTGGAGGTGGCCTGAGCGCGCGTCCATCATTTTTCCCAATACGGCCCAGCCTATTTTAGTGCTGGATTGAACATTATAGACACCTCTCTAGTGCTGCAACTAGACAAACTAGACAAGTCTGTCTAGTGAGCTAACAACCTCCGAAAGCTACGAGACCAACGCAACTAGACATCTGTCTAGCTCTGTCCAGCTTCACTTTGTTTAGTTCTGTTTAGTTGATTGAAGCTGGAGCTAGACAAAAACTAGACAAAATAGACAGCTGTCTAGGAAGCTAACAGCTTCGAAAAGCTGCTAGACAACCAACGCTAGACAGCCAAAAATTGCTTCCTTTCTGTTTGTCTAGCTCGATCGTTTTCATGGAGCCAAAGAACCTCACTTAGTCGGCGCTAAGCCAATGCACAAAGGCTACCGCCGATAACCTCACCTTTTGTCTAGTCCAGATACTAGACACCGGGCGCTAGACAACCCCTTTTGCCTCTTTTTTCCCCTGTCTAGTTAGCGTCGACCGCTATTCAGTGGTTCTTCTAGCCATACCCCAGATGCACCGCCCTCGCTGGGTATCGCGAAGCAACCTGATTGAACCAAATGCACAATTGTTGTCCCGATTGAACAATCTGGACTCTTGTGTGGTCGGGCCGGGTCCGCTTGCCTATCTAGTCCTATTTCCTGGCATGAGTCGCTTCAAGAGAGCCACCGGCTATCGCGATTGTTGCAGGATTCTTGAACCCATGGTCCATGAGAAGCTGATGTCTTGCTGCGGAGGAGAGATGCTGACTGCCCCACGTTGTTTCGAAGAATTGGTCCATGATGCCAAGTGAATACTTGGGGCTTCTGAAATCTTCCAGTGTTTCTGGATAGGCGAAGTCAAGAATCGCTATCTCCCCCGAAGCCTTCAGGGCCCTATAACAGTTAGCCAGCGAGGTGCGTTTTAGTTCAGCAGATATTTCGTGCAGCACAAAGCCCATAGTTACTAGATCAAATTCTCCATCATAATCCATACCGGCTGCGTTGACCAACAGGGCTAATACTCGATCTTCCAATCTATTGTCTTTGATGCCCCTCTGGGCATCTTCGACGGCGAATCGATCAACTTCGATCCCCACGAACTCGCAATTGGGGAAAGCTTGAGCCAGTCGGATCATCAGAAGTCCTGACCCACATCCAACATCCAAGACCCTGGCACCAGCGCTCAGCTTTTCCTTCAACCCTGGAATCCTGGGAATGACCACGTATGTGAAAGCTATAGGCACCATCTGATTGGACAGGGCTTTTACATCCCTCGAAAACTGCCTTCCCTGATCACCTTCGAGATCATCATAGAAATGACTATTTCCGTTTCTGAGATCCTCGGGGTAGGTCTTGAAACCCTCTGCAAGATGAGTAATTACAAATCTCGCCCTGTGCCCGAAGTAGTAAGGGCTCGTAGTGTCACTCAGCAGAGTGCCTATGTTAGGCGCAAGCCTGTATCTGCCAAGCTCGTCGCAATCGAGGATTCCCAGATGGTAGGCCGTTTGGCACCAAATCCTCACATAGGGCTCATGAAGACCCAGCCGACCAGCCAAGTCATCAGAGCTGGCAAAGCCCTCAAGGGTATTGAGCAACTGAAACAAGCCAAGCTCGACTCCTGCATTCATCAGATGCATGGCGTGGTACCCTTTTTCATAACCATATAGCTTTTCCTGTTGTTCTTCTAGGGTGATCTCGGTCACGTCACTCCTCCTTGGGTTGATGCCATTTGTGGGAGCAGGGTTGCTTCTGTCTTGATCCTAGATAGCTGCCAACGCTTCCTGGGTTTTCTCCACCCACCCGTCGGCGCCGCATTCCTTGAAGATCTCCATTGCTCTGGTGAGGTTCTCTTTCGCCTTCGGCGTGTCGCTTTTCCGTTTGTACAGCTCGGCGTAGACGGCGTGGTCCCGGGCCAGATGCCACATCATGCCATTTCTGGTATCCGCTTCGATGGCCTTTTTGATCCAGTCCTCCGCCTCAGACACATGCTTGTCATCCATGTTCAATAGAATCTCGCCTATGTATCTTGACATCTGGCCTTCAAATACCCTCCATCTATTATCCTCGTAACATTTGAATATCTCATTCAGGTCTATATCCTTTTCGTTATTCATCACCTTTGCCCGTGCTAAGGCTATTTTGCCCAAGTTCATCCAAGGGGGAAGAGGTTTGTACCGTTCATACAACAAAATCGCTTTTTCAATACAATCCTGAGATTGCCTGTATTCTCCCATATCAAAGTAGGTATCACTCAACCAGAGATTTCCCAGGAAAACGTGCGCAACAAGGTCGATACTTTGACAAAAATCGATTCCCTTCAAGAGCAGATCCTCTGACTCTTCCAGAGACCCCTTGCAATAGCAAGAGAACCCATGGAAATTATGCGCCCACGCCTTTGAAAGGATGTCACCGCTCTCATCGGCTATCCGCAGTGCATGATCAGTCGCACAATAACCAAGATCAATCCTTCCCTGAAAATCATAAACCCAAACACCTATCATACTATTCATCATTGATATGCCCCAGAGGACATTTCCCGCCACATTGATCTCATATGTTTTCTCCATATGATAAAGCGCTCTTTCATAATCACAGATATAAGACTGCGCTAGTCCCAACCACCAATTTGCCATTGCCAATGAGATAGTATCATTCAGCTCCTCGGCGATCTTTAAAGCATCCTCCAAGTATTTGAAAGCCTTGGGGAAATCATCCTCAACCAAGTAGCTATAGGATCCCAATATGCAATATATTTGGGAAAGTCTCCTTTCATAGCCACGCTCCAGAGCCAAATCAACTACCGGCTCAACAACCTCTTTTGCCTCAACATGATGATTCAGCTGAATATGATGGAGCCCTACAGCTGTCCGTGCATCTACTATCTTCCTCTGGACATCCTCCGTCTGAGGCAGTTTCTCAAGACAAGCTATTCTTTTCTCAGTATAGGCAATCGCATCGTTAAGTGCCCCTGCTTTCTCAGCTTTCCTTGCTGCCAATCGGCAGTACGCAGCCCCCTTCTCGTAGCTCTCACCTGCGATATAGTGCTCAGCCAGTACTGCATAATGCTCATCCAGGTTGTCTTTGTAGACCTCCTCAATGGCGTCGCCTATGTCGACATGAAGCATCTTCTTCCTCGTGGTCAGTATCGAATCATACACCACCTCACGGGTCAGGGCATGCTTGAAGATATAGGTCGATTGGGGATATATCCCTCTTTCATAGAGAAGCTCTGAGTCCCTCAACGCCGACAGGTGGGAAAGTAGTTCCCCTTCTGACATGCCCGTCACTCGCTTTATCAGCTCGTAGCTGAACTCCCTCTCGATCGCAGACCCCGTCTGAAGGACACCCTTGGCCACATCGGGCAGAGAGTCAACCCTGGCCACGATGACGTCCTGAATCGTGCTCGGTATGGTCACATCACTAATATCCTTGGCTAGATAGTAAGCACCATCCTTCCTCTCGATCATGCCCAGGTCTCTAAGGGACTTCATGAACTCCTCGATGAAGAAGGGGATCCCTTCCGTCTTCTCCAGGACCAACTCCTCAAGGTCCCGCTCTATTTCCTCCGTACCCAGGAGATGAGCTACCATTGCCAGGCTCTCGCGGTTGGAAAGCCGATTCAGGGTTACCTGGCTGTGATAGGACCTCCCTCCCCAGGTGGGCACAAACTCAGGCCGGTAGCTGAATATCAGGAGGACCCGTGCCCCTGATATGCCCTCCAACAGATACTTCGCGAACTCCTCAGAGCTCCTGTCTATCCAGTGGAAGTCCTCAACGGCCATGATCAGGGGCCTTATCTCCGCACCCTTCAGCACAATTCGCTTCACCGCCTCCGTGATCCGATCTTTCCTGGCTTCCGGGCTCATGCTTATGGCGTCTACTCCGCTGTCCTTGACCGATAGCAGCTCGAGGATATAGGGAAGGGTGGAGGCCTCGTCTGCCCCTAGTTCCTTCAGGCCCCTTTGCACCCTATCCCTGACCTGGTGGTCCTCGTCACCCTCTCTGATATCGAAGGTTGACTTCAGGAGGTCTATTATCGGATGATAGGCCACTCCGCTGCTGTACGAGAGGCACCTGCCCTCCAGGAAGATAACGTCCTCGTTGGCTATGGCCTTTCTGAACTCATATAGCAGCCTGGACTTGCCTACCCCGGCCTCGCCCATGATGGAGAAGGCCTGGCCCCTGCCTGCTTTGGCTCTCTCAAAGCCATCCAGCAGCAGCTCAAGCTCCCTCTCCCGGCCGACGAAGGGCGTCAGGCCCCGCTCCGCGCTTACGTCAAACCTCGTCCTCCTAGTGCTGGGGGCGATCACTCGATAGGCCTTGACCGGCGCCTTCTTGCCCTTGACCTGCCTCTCGCCCAACGCCTCAAACCGGAAAAGCCCCTCGGTGAGCTTGAAGGTCTCCTCGGTGACATAGATAGTGTCCGGCTCCGCCAGCCCCTCCATCCTGGAGGCCAGGTTCACCGTATCCCCCATTGCCGTGAACTCTACCCGAAGGTCATTCCCCAGGCTGCCGACCACAACAGGGCCGGTGTTGATGCCGATACGCATCCTTATCGGGCCTATCCCGCTTTCGCTCTTTAGACGATTGCTGAACCTGGTCATCTCCCTCTGAATGGCCAGAGCCGAGCGGATGGCCCTTTGGGGGGCATCCTCCACGGCGATGGGAGCTCCAAACAGGGCCATGATGCCGTCTCCGGTCATCTTGTTGACGGTGCCGCCGTAGTCGATTACCTTGTGGATCAGGATCTCGAAGACCTCATCCATGATGGAGTAGACCCTCTCACGGCCGAGCTCCTCGGAGAGGGGTGTGAATCCCTGCATGTCGCAGAACATCACAGTGACCTGCTTGCGCTCACCCTCGATCTTCCCTCGCTGGGCCAGTATCTTCTCGGTGAGCCCTCCCGGCAGGTAGCGCTGGATCTTGTCTAGTTTCTCTTCAAAGGAGAGGCCCAGAGGGGGAGCTGCAACGGCCGATCTCAGGTCGTGGCCGCATTCCTTGCAGAATCTCCCTGCAGCTGGCGTTATGGCTCCGCATTTCGGACAACGTAATTCCATCGGACCACCACATCCTATGCAGAATTTGGCATCGTCCGGATTATCAAACTGGCATTTTGGGCATTTCATTTCTTGCACTCTGATGAAGCTGATTCTGACTGATTTTTTGGTGCGTACATCCTAGACGACAGCATCCCTAATGTCAATGACCCGAGAACAAGATTGCTCAGGTCTACTATGATTGGGAATAGATGAAGCCGATAGGATAGAGGCCATGACACCTTGATCAGAAGTTATGGAGTGCGTGTTCTATATCTACAGAGGGCCAAAAGCGCGATTTCGACACCTTAACTCGGGGAGAATCAGAAGGACTCCAATTCAGGAACCCCCGTTTTCGAGCAGAGTTGGGCAAAATTACAGGAGCAACAAAACGCCCTTTTGTTGAGGCCACCACACGAAGATGAAACCTTCTCTCGCCACTCCCTGCTATCCTGTTGACCATCAGGATAGTACGCTCACCCCTCCAGTTAGCCTATTGGATTGGGGGCCTCATAGGTGATCAAGTAGACCGCTAGGACGCCCTGCCAAACGGTGCCCCCTAGACTGACTTTGATATCGCTAATTTTGCCCCCTTGGCTTTGAAGCTGCTGGAGCACAGTGTTCACCTTGGGATCATCTTTCCCAGCCCTGAAACTACTACTTGTGGAGAAGCATAGTGTCTTAATATAGGTTGGCACTGTCTACCACCTCCCTTCTATAGCTTCTCTACCAGCTCTCCCTGTCTGCTGTCCATGTCCAGGTGTGGACTTCTTGTGTTACTATACATATCGCAGTAGAATATCGCAAGCCTGCTACGGCATTGACATTCCCTGACGAAAGTAGTATAAAGCTGCGTGAACGTAGTTCGTTAACGCAACATTATCTACCCTGATCCGAATTGCTCGCTCGAGAGAGGGGTCTTCGTACCGGGTCTTGGACCCGTCCCAATTGCAGCGCAAGTGTATTTGCCTTTGCTTACTAATAGTTTTAGTTCTGCTTGCCTTCGGATACCGGGCAAATAGCATTGCTTTCGAGGTATGAGATGTAGCGGGTCGCTGACCTGGCAGAAAAGGAGGTGATAGATGAGGTAGTTTTTTAAAGTTCAGGAAAGGACGGCGTTAGTATGCGTAAATCCAATTCAAAAAAAAGGAGGATTACAATGGTTGGCGGAAGAGGCTCAGAGGAAGCTGGGCAGGCAGCCCGAGAAGCAAGGAGAAAAAGGAAAGAATACGAGGCCAGAATTGAACAGCATCCGGCGGTGAGAGCTGCACGAGCACGCATGAAAGCAAGGGAGGTGAAGGAGCCCGTAAGACGCGATGTGCCAAGATTGATAGCATTAGCCATACAAGACAAAGAGACAGAGGCCACCGTAACAAGGGTTCGGAGGATCCTAAAATATCACCGTCACGCTGGCGAGTTAGTGCGTAGACGCCTTAAAGGTGAAGAAATTCCACCGAAGGAACAAAAAACGTTAATGCGCCAAGGAGAGAACATAGAGAATGACTTCCGGGAAGTTGTGCGATCAGCCGCTAAGACAGCTCACCTCAGTCCGGCAACCGAAGCATATGCAACTGCTATCGCATCTAGGACATTTGATATGGAGGTTGTTGAGAACCTCCCGTCATACCTATCAAGAAGTGAGCGAGCTGCAATCAAGTATATGGGCATAGATCCGAAAGAACTTAGGGATAATTGGAACAACCTGTATCCACATCATCGTCAAAAAACGTGGGAGGTCATAGCATCAGGCAAAGTAAAACGAGCATTTGAAAGTTTAGAGGAACAGGCGGGCAGTCTGCAATATACAGAAGCACCAAATTACTTAAGAGAAAGAGGTGTCCTGACATTCGGAGGTGACTTCCCCACACCAACTGAAGCCGTAGCTGCTGGCGCGATATGCTTGGGAGTTAGTCATGTCCTAAGTGTACTGAGTGAAATTCCGTTCTTGTCCTTTTTATCAATATTTGGTCTTGCATTTGCTATAGCTGGGTGGTCATTGGTCGGGAAAGGAAGCTACGATTTGTACGTCCAGCTCAAAGAAGAAGAGGCAGCTCGTGATAAATTATTAGCCAATTACCGAGACAAGTTGATGGAAAAACTTGATATGCTCCACCAAACAATAGAGAACGAGGTAAACAACCTAAAAGAGGAGGTGTCAGCATGGGTAAATCAATTAAGGGACCAATCAATTTATTTGGCACAAGGCCCAGAGTATAATCTTGAGATAAGAAAAGATGAATTTCACACACAGATAGATTCGTATCGGAAACAATTAGAGGTTAGAACAAATACAATGGTAAATACAATCGATACTGAGATAAAAAAAGCAAAAGACTTTTTGACTACGACATCTGAAGAACTGCAAGAACAAACGGGCACAGACTTGGGACTTGGTGAGTGCGACTCACAGTATACGGAGACCTTGGTTAATTTGCGTGAAACGGTCATTGACTGTGTCCACAGTATTCGTGAAAGCTTCGAAGGCGCAGTTAGGGAGTTAATTGAAATAATACCTTTACCCATCTACATCGCTAATCTGAATACTAGGGAAATTCACAGGGCAAATTGTTATTGGATATCAAAAATGAGAGACGTTAATAAATCGCAGTGTAGTGGTTTTTCAGAAGTAGCGAAACTGATCAGAGATAGTATATATAACGGGTGCTTCTATTGTTTTTCTCGATATGATGCGGATAGACTTACCAGAGAGCAGGTTCTGGTCAATCTGGAGGAAGACCTAGGACAATAGAAAATATAAATAACATCACTACGAATCATCTGGTTGGCTCTTGGTCTAAGATTAAAACATACGAACCAAGAACCATCAAACAGAATTTAGTTATGTAACTCACGTTATTGAGTTTAGGCGCAGTTAATAGCTGTGTTCTTTAATTACTAGCAATGAATTAATCAAGGGTGCTAACAAATATATAAATACGCCTGAGTTAAATCTAAACTAGATAGCCAAAGTCAGCGTTTTGTTTGTAGGAGGATTAATATCATACTTTTTCATTACCTTGACATCAGTAAAAAGGTGTTTAATGCGATTGTTCACTCGATATCCAGTGCCAATGACGCAGCCGAAATATGTGGGCTATTGGGAGGCCATTATAAAGGAGTAGATGAGGTAGTTGCCACAACTATTTACTCGCTAACAAATCTATCCCTTCGGAAATGTAGCTTCGCCGTTGATGTAGAGGAATTCTGCTACAAGCGTGAAGCTATTCAGAAAGCAGGCCTAGTCCCATTATGTATATATCATTCCCATCCAAATGGTTTAACGAAGCCATCAGTTCGTGACAGAGAACTTGTAAAAATCACCGAATTTCCCTTACTGATAATATCACAGGTAGAGGACAAGCTGTGCTTTGAATGCTACGTTAACACAGACGGCAAAATTACGTCGATTCCGGTCATTATCCATTGCGATATGCAGTATGCCTAGTCAGTAAAGAATCACATCTGTAATTTCAGCGTTACTACTGGGCGTAGAAAGGCTGTATATCCTCTGGAGCCGGGGCCGATAGCCCAAAAAGCTGTGTGGTCGGATTTGATTATAACTCATTGTGACAGTTCTTCGTCAGTAAATTCGCCACCAGCAGAAAGAGCAACTCCAAAATCAAGTCCTTTCGGAGCCCCTGACACACACACAGGTCCACGCGAACCTGTCCAAGGGGTCCCCTTATGGCGCAGCTAGGCGAAGGGCGCACTATGGCCAGATATGCCAACTACGCGTGCCCTTCCCATATCTCTCGCGATGGTGCGAGCAAGTCATTCAAGTCATCGAGACTGGCTTCACTACTCGGAGGCCAGAAGCTTGGCCAACACGTCCACCCATCGAATCATCAAATAATCATTGCCTTCAAGCTACCATGGTATGGGGTGAGCCACGGTGTCCGAGGTGTCGTGTTTACGGTTGCTGCTGTCCTTCGTGGTAGGCTCGGCCAAGAGTATCAGGCAGTGCGATAAGGCATGACTCCAGGATAACCATGGCATACTCCATCAACTCCGCACTGCGCTCTGGATTCTCGAAATATGGCCCACTGAGCTTCCCACCATGGAATAGGTTGTTTCTCACTCTGCGGACGCCCAAGAGTATCCAGTCTGCGTTTGTCCTACCGCGCCGCGGCACGTCTCTCCACACCAATCGGCCTCTTTCGGCCCACTGTTCCTTAGGTGGTACTTGGAGATAGTAGTCTATGGCCTCCCCTAGTCGATCTGTCGTAGGACGCTCGAATAGGCCCTCCAGATCACGTACAAGCTGGTTCCAATCGGGCCTCGCCCGACCATTGGGGTCCTCAAGGTATTCTGAAGCCTTCAGAGCATACTCGAAGCGCATGAACATGAAGAAGAAGCGCCATGCCAAGTCGTGTTCGCGTCTATTCCTAACTATCATCGACCTTGAATAGCACCTTCAGCCTTTCGACGGTGTGGTTCCACTTCTCCGTAGTGGGACGACACACAGTGTTCTGATTACCGAAGAACCCAACTTCTGATTTGGCTTTCTTCAGCGGTACGGCATCAAGCCACCTCACTCGGACAGCGTACTCCGCCCTGTCCTCATCTTCCACCAAGTGTTTGTGGTAGCTAGCATGGATCGGGGCCTCCAGCAGAGGCACCTCACCTTTGTCGGTCTTGACCATGAACTCATCCACCTTGACAACAGGCGCTTCTACTACTCCAACACCAACATAGCCCCGCTTTGGCACATTCACCCAAACTCGGTCACCCTCCTTGAGCAGCCCGAGAGTCCTGCTGTACCATCTCGCACCGCCACCGCTGATGAAACCATACTCCAGAGCGTCTTCCCAGCTTCGTCCCATGTCGTGGCCGAATGACACATAGTACTCACCGTTCCAGGGTTCGTTGCGCCTCGGTGCAGTTGCGCGCTCCTGCACCTCCGAGGGATCAATCAACCAGGCCCTGCTGAGATAGCGAGCGTCACCATCTCGGAAGACACGGAAGAGCACTACGTTCAGCGGAACGTTTGACTCGTTGAGGTAGTTTACTATCCGCTCCGTACTGGCATCGAGCGTAGCCGCTACAATCACTATTTGGTGAGAGCTATTCAGGTCGTCCTCATCCGGCTTCGTCCCAAACTTGTCAGAGAATGCCTGATCCAGGCTTTTCTGCTCAGGCAAGTACTTGCGGCTGAATGATTCGAACACCTCAGCAACATCTGTTGAGTCAAGACCTTTGACCCACGTAGCGTAGTCGATCGCCTGGGCGACCACCTCCCGTGGAGTCTGGCCCTTTTTCAACTCAACAATGATGAGCGAACCTTGAGCGTCAACCGCTAGAAGGTCGATACGCTTTCCGAAGGCGGTCGGGACCTGACGGCCAATGAGCAGCCACTGCTCATTGAGAATGGCCATGTCCTCGAATATCAGTTCTTCCAGCATGTGCTCGTCGTCCAGCTTGCTGTGCTGCAAGCGTTCGGGAGGATTCCCAATTCTCCAGATCACGTGTTCAACAGGCATGTCACACCTTTTCTAGCGATAACCACGCGCCTAGAAGTAGTACAAGCCCTCATACCACGAGAGCCAGGCTCTAGTGTATGAGTCATCGATGACTTTGGCCGCGTTTGTCAGAATGCTGGATGGGATACGCGAAAAGCGGCTGCGATTCCCCAACAACTCCTCGAATGAAGACATGCTCGGACCTAGGGCGGGATTATTGGGGTGGTAGACGACCGAGAAGTACACTCGCTTGTACAGCCATTTCTCTGAGCCTTCTACTGCCAAAGCCAGAAGGTAGTTGCGCCACAGCTGATTCATCCCGCCTTTGAATGGGCAATCGACAGAGCTGAGCAGTCTGTCAACCGGGAACTCGTCCGGGTGCCGTAGGGTTATGTCCCAATGCCTATGTCCACGGATGCTGTGACAGTAGCAGAGGTCGGGATTTGCCACGATCTCCTCGACCGATTCACATTTGTGCGCACACTTTCTTCCCTTGCTCCTGAACCCGCCACAGGGCGTGAATTCCTTTTCAGTGAGCTTGTGTTCAATGAGCCAAAGACACAGCTCACCATCGCCGGTGTAGTAGGCAATCGCGATATCCGAGTCAGTACCGGCGGCCTGATTGTGGTCGTTCAGCATGCCGTATGGATCGTCCCAGAACTCGATCCTGAAGCCATAGTCAAGGCACTCGGTGGCTATCCGGTGAAGGTCTGGCTTGGCACTACTCAGGATCGTAGCTGCTGAATCAGGGTCCTTCAGGATCGGCAGGAACAGATTCGCACACGCAGCCTGTGAACTGGCCATGTGGCCGAAGAACCTGTGGTATTTGAAGAGGAATGCCCGCTGATGCTCACGGAATCTGTCTACGATGGGTGGATAGAGGGGATAGCCTTGGCGCGCAATCGGCACCGGAAGCAACGCGTCATAGAGCTGGCCCCTGTATTCCGCGGCTTCCTTCGTCAAGTTCTCCCGCTTCCAATCGATCAGGTGGACATACATCTCCAGTTGGAAGTCAGTCAGCTCGTTTGGGACGCAATACTGCTCGCCGTTGAACGTGTGGATTCTCATGAAAGCCCTGCCTCCCACCATCTCAAGGTCCTGCCACTGGTAACTCGGGATTGGCAGACCAGAACGTCTTGTGCTAGTATACCTTGTTGTAGTAGAATGCCGCAATAACGAACAGCTCTTAAGGCCGAGAGGTATAATGGATATTACAGAGCTGGGAAGAGCATGTAGCTTTGAAGGAGATGGAGCACATTCGTAGTGTAGCATATTGCTCACATTGTGGTAACAGAGCAACCCAACGGCTTATTAATGTCCAGCGTTTCCTTACCTATGGATTTCGCGCAGATGGCACGCGTGAAGACCATGATTACATCTCAGCTTATTATATAGCCGTGTGTGAAACGTGCAGTAAAATCCTTCTATATCTCGATGAATTCAACGACTTTGGCGAGGAGTCGTTCGTAAATGCATCTCTTGTATGGCCGGAGCCAAGGATTCTGCATCATAGCATACCTAAGCATGTCAGGAGCTGCTATGAGGAAGCTGACAGGATCAGACATTTCGCCCCTAACGCATTCGCTGGTCAGATTGGGCGAGCACTTGAAGCAATGTGTGATGACAGGGGCGCTGTAAAAGGCAAACTGCAGGACAGACTACAAGAGCTAGCGGATCGGAAGGAGATTCCACCAGTCCTAGCTGAGATGACACACGTTCTTCGCCATCAACGCAACATCGGGGCGCATGCTGATGATGACAGCGTCAAACCAGGACATGTGCATATAATCGACGATTTCTTTCGAGTAATAGTCGAATATGTATACGTAGTTCCTAGCAAGCTTAAAGAGTTTGGAAATCAGCTTAGGCCATAGATTCAGGAAGAAGCTATCATGAACGACAGAACAGGGAAACGCATACCAAAGCTATCCAAGGTTCGCTTCCTGGCGGGGCTACAATGCCATAAGCGCCTTTATTTCGAATGCTTCCACCGTGATTTTGCGGATCCGATTGACCAAGCACGACAGGCAGTTTTCGATACCGGAAGCCTTGTGGGGGAACTAGCAAGGTGCCTGTATCCAGGTGGCGTTCTAATAGTACAAGATCACTTTCATCACGATGAGGCAGTTGATTCGACAAGGGCTCTGTTACCTGATCATTGTGTACCTGCAATTTATGAAGCAGGATTTCAGTTTGATGATATCAGAACTCGTGTAGATATTCTTGCTCGCGTTGACAACGAATGTTTTAACTTAGTCGAGGTGAAATCCAATACATCAGTGAAGCAAGATCATCTGCCGGATGTAGCCGTGCAGCTCTTTGTGCTCAAAGGATGTGGATTAAAGATCGATAGAGCACATCTCGCTCATCTTAATAGAGAGTATGTCTACCAAGGAGGGGAATACGACCTAGCGGAGCTCTTTCATGTGGAAGACATAACCGAAGACGTATTTGAGTTTCTGCCAGACATACCGCTTGCTCTACAGGAAATGAGATTATCCCTGCAAGGGCCAGAACCACCATTTGTAGAAACAGGTAGACACTGCACACAACCCTATACGTGTCCGTTCTATGGATACTGCCACATGGATCAACCGAAACATCATATCAGCCAAATCCCAAGAGCAAGCGAGAAGCTACTAACCATCCTAGAGAGAGCAGGCATAAATGATATACGATATATTCCAGATGACTTTCCGGGACTAAACGAGATTCAATCGAGAGTCCGCGATTGCGTGGCGAATGATCACGTTCACCTCGATGCTGCCCTCGCCGAGGCACTAGGACATCTCGAATATCCTATTCATTTTCTAGACTTCGAAACCTTCAATCCTGCACTACCTATATATGTTGGAACACGTCCCTACCAGGTAATACCCTTCCAGTGGTCAGACCATGTTATGACCAGTGATGGGGCAGTAACACATGAGGGGTTCCTATATAATGGATTCGACGATCCACGAGAACCCTTTACGAGAAGCCTTCTGAAATCTATAGGATCCAATGGATCAATTGTTGTTTATTCGAGTTTTGAAGAGACGCGCATCCGCGAACTAGCAAATGCCTTGCCGCACCTATCCAGAGACTTACATGCTTTGCTTGAAGGGCGTGTCGTCGATCTTCTTCCTTTGGTACGCCGATATTACTATCACCCGGATTTCCACGGATCATTCTCATTAAAATCAGTACTCCCGGCATTGGTTCCAGATTTTGGCTATGATGATCTGGAGATTTCTGACGGTGCGCAGGCATCGGCAGCATATGCTGAAATAGTATCTCTAAATACAACTCCCGATCGGCGTGCTTTTCTAAGGGCTAGTCTACTCTCTTACTGTAAACGCGATACTGAGGCAATGGTGAGGTTATTTGAGAAACTAAGACAATAATTAGTTTAGGGCGTGGGGGGTGCAGAAAAACACTCTATAGAATTCAGTAAAATTAGGGCATAGTAGGATGTTTTTTCGGGTGCTTAACAATTCATTACCAGATAGAGGGAGTAGCTATCCAAACATGAATCCCAACGTAGTAGCCCGTAAAAACGCTAGGCATGAAATGAAATCAGGAAAGGGGGCGAGGTACTGATCATGGCTGTTCTGCTTCTCTTGGATAAAGACAATAATGCGACAAGAATCGGTGGTTCGGAGAACAGGCTGGAACTCTCTGAGAGTGAGATCGAGGAGATATTGTTCAACAATCCCGATGCCATTGGCAGTAGGTTCATGTTCATTGGGAAGCAGGTCAATACTGATTCCAAGAAAAGGATAGACTTGCTAGCGGTCGATGACGAAGCACGATTAGTGATCCTTGAATTGAAGAAAGGCATATCTCCAAGAGATGTGGTAGCCCAGGTTTTAGATTACGCCTCCTGGCTAGAGAAACAGTCGGAGCGGAGGATAGAAGAGATCGCCGCAGATCATTTCACTAAACACCACAGTCCATATTCTTCTCTTATAGAGGGATTCCAGAAGTCGTTCGGTAGACCCCCTTCTCGTCGGGTGGGCGATGAAATCGCCGTGGTGCTAATTGCCCAGGAGTTCTCGCAGGAGGTACTTGACGCGACTGACTATTTGAATGACAAAGGGATCCCAATAAGTTGCGTGGAGTTTGAGGCATTTTCGAGTTCCGATGGTGGGAAATACTTTTACCTACACGACGTAGTGGGTGAATGGACGGACACTGGCGAGGTTGACAGAGTGGCGACAGTGTATGGGACAAAGGCTGATGACCGGGAGATCATGTTGAATCTCTGTGCAGAGCTGGAAGCCAGATTTGGGGAATGGGCTTCTAATCTTGATTGCGAAAGGCTTCACGAGTTCAAGCTTTACCAAGCACGGGATGGTGATTGGACCGCTTCCTATGTAGACTGGAACTGCAACGGAGTCGAATTCTGCCTAGAAGCTTACATATGTCGAGACGAAGGCAAAGACAGCTTCGGTATTCAGATCTTCGCACGCAAGAACTCGTCGGAACTTGACAGAGCATTCCGAGACAACTTCGTTTTAGAGTTCCTTGAAAGCAACGGATTCATGGATGAAAGTAGAAAAATGAAACCAGCGTACTATCGTGAATTGGGTGCTGATCCGGGCTATGAGCACCTGAGAAACCTATGTATTCGAGAGATCGATGTAGCAAAGCCAATGATAGAGCGAATACTTAGCCAGATTGGCTCAGGTACCTACTAGGTCGGGCTAATGTCAAGATTACGTGAGATGATATAAATAGTCTTGCATATGGGGCCAGACGACTGCCCTCGACGGTGATGGACTTCAGTCCTGCCGTCCAGACAGCGGTCTCCCAGACCGCTGCTCACTCCTTTTATATCTTAATGCTCCAAATACAAGTCCTTTTGGAGCACCGGGTGAATTCCACAATGATTAGTACTTTCCCCACCCAGTATGGTAGTATTTGTTTGCTCTGGAGGACAATATGTCATACGAATATGAAATCAACGATTTAGCCAAAGAGGAATCCTGGCGGATGTTCAGGATAATAGGTGAGCTCGTCGAGGGCTTTGATAGTCTTTCAGGTGTGGAGCCGGCGGTTAGCATATATGGTTCGGCCCGAATCCGGCCGGATGATGAACTCTACAAGCAGACTGAGGAAATAGCTCAACGGCTTGGTGAGATGGGCTTTTCAATCGTAACTGGCGGCGGCCCCGGTGTTATGGAGGCGGCCAACCGAGGCGCCCTTAAAGCCGGAGCTGCTTCAGTTGGCCTGAATATCCAACTGCCTGAGGAACAGGCTCCCAATGTTTATACTACAAAGTCACTAACATTCCGTCACTTCTTTGTTCGCAAAGTCATGCTGGTGAAGTGTGCTACTGCCTTCATTATGATGCCTGGGGGGTTGGGGACGCTCGACGAACTAACTGAGATACTAACTCTGATGCAAACCCATAAGATTAGACCTTTCCCGGTTGTGTTATTCGACAGCAATTACTGGAAAGGATTCCTGGACTGGCTGCAGATTTCTGTCCTGGCTGAAGGATTTATCTCCGAAGAGGATTTCAGCTTACTCAGGGTCTGTGATGAGACTGACGCCGTAACTGAGACGGTTCGCAAGTGGTATGAGAAGCAGGAGGTAGTCGGGAGAAAAGCCCTATCCAGATAGTCTGCTCGCAAGAATTCGCTCAACTGGCAAGACAGCAACCCAGATCACCAGCCACGTCAGTCTAGGATGATTTCCTCCCTGTACTCCGGAACCACTGTTTCCCAACCAGTTCTTTCCCTCAGAAAGTCAGCGAACTGAGTGGATGTCTCCAGCTCCCCATGGACCACGAATGCTCTCCTGGGTGGGCTATGCAGACCTGACAACCACCGAAAGAGCTCATCCCTATCGGCATGCGCTGAAAGCCCATGTATCTGAGCCACTCTCGCCCTGACGTGATGCTTCTGCCCCAATATCCTCACCACCTCGGCACCGTCAACGATCTGCCTCCCCAGAGTCCCTATAGCCTGATATCCAACGAAGAGTATGGTGCTCTCTGGCCTCGAGATGTTTGTCACAAGATGGTGCTTTATCCTACCTCCAGTGCACATGCCAGATCCAGCGATTATCATGGCACTTCCGGTTATATTGTTTATCGCCTTTGACTGGTCTACGCTCCTGACAATTGTGAGACCTGGGAAGTCGAACGGCGAATTTCCCTGCTGTATCAGTTCCAGCATGTCGTGATCGTAGAGTTCGGGATGCTTTTCGAAGACCTCCGTTATGCTTGCAGCCATAGGGCTATCAAGGAAAACCATCAGGTGCGGGACGCGGTGCTCCATCAGCAGCATATTCAGGTGATAGAGAACCTCCTGAGCCCGCTCCAGGGCGAAACTGGGGACTAGTATATTCCCCCGAGCTCGCGTGGCTGAGTTTATAACATCGGCAAGCTGGTCGCCTGCGGTTTCCGAATCCTCGTGTAACCTGTCGCCGTAGGTAGACTCTACCAGCACGTAGTCAGCATCGTGGAAAAATGTCGGATCTTGAAGGATGGGCTTGTTCCAACGCCCAACGTCTCCCGAGAAGAGAAGCGTCCTCATCTCTCCGTTTTGGCTTACCACGACCGATATCATCGATGAGCCGAGGACATGGCCGGCATCGTGGAAAGTTGCTGCAACACCATCGCCTATTGGGATACACTCACCGTAGCGGACGGGGGAGAGGAGCGAGCAACAAGCCTTCGCATCAGCCACCGTGTAGAGCGGCATCTCGGGGTAGAGACCCTTTCTCCCCTCTCGCTCGTGTCTTCTTCTCTTGAACTCCGCATCTTCCTCTTGGATCTTTGCGGAATCCAAGAGCATGATTTGAGCAATGTCAGCGGTGGCATAAGTACAGAAGATGTGACCGTGGAATCCTTCGCGCACGAGCTTGGGCAACAGGCCAGAATGGTCAAGGTGAGCGTGGGTCAGAAGCACAGCATCAAGGGTGTCGGGGCGGACCGGAAAAGGGTCCCAGTTTCTGCCCCTGAGCCCCCTCTCTTGGTAAAGCCCGCAGTCCACCAGAAGGCGGACGTTGTTGGCCTCCACGCTGTACCGCGAGCCTGTAACATTCTGGGCTGCCCCCAGGAAACCCAGCTTGATATGCACGGTTCAACCTCTGTGCTAGTGTACCCCACACGTCCACAGAAGCGCAAGGGCTGCAAATTGTCTTACAACATGGGCCGTGTCCAGAATCAAGTCTTTTTGGATCACCGTGCTATTCAAGTAATAATCCAAGCTGCTCCGCTACGAACACTGGCATCCCCATCTATCAGAGCTTCAATAAAAGGCTCGGTAGTCCTATGCCCGATATCTTCAAGAGCATTTTCCGCTGCCGCCACAATCCGTAGATCTTTACTGTCCAGTGCCTTTAGCAGGCCTTTAACATCATTCGTGGCTCTCATCTTCTCAATATTTGGTTTCGATAATCTCATTTCTCATAATCTAGCTCTGTTAATCTGGCAAAGTCAAGGCAAGCAGGATAGGAGGATTTTCCCCATAGTGGTGGTTATCTGTTGGGTACGCGTAGAAGATCAGATTCCTCAATCGTATATTTGCTCCCCTCGCAGAGGGAAAATCGAGCTTTTGTGGAGGTATGGTTTGCCATCGCCTTGACGAGGTCAAAAAATACAAAGAGGCATTTCCTCACACTACTAGGAAATGGGGAAGCGGTGTCTCAATTCTGATAGTTCGTCCCTCGAATGGGTGGACGGCTCTTTTAAGCTTTGAAGTTTCCCAGCCAGCAGATCATCGATGGGCCTTTCTGCTTTTGGATTGCGCCAAAGATAAAAGCGCTCATGAGCAGGGAACTCAACCCAGCCGCTGTCAAAAAGCACCCCACTCAATTTGCCTAAGAGGTTCTGTTCTGACACTAGCCTATCCAAGCCGGTTGTGGTTTCTTGAAATTCAAACCCTTCTATCCTGACATTATCCGATCTAAGAAAAACCAGCCCCGTCTCGTTTTCTGGAAGCTGTTTTGCCTCGGATAGGATTTTGCCGTAGAGTAGCTCGACATCCTTTTCGCCTCTCCCATACTCCACTAGTGTTCCGTTCCATTCTTCAAGCTTTTGGCTTAGCTTTTGACTCGTTTCGTAGTCTTCCCTAAAACGAGTGACTTCGACATAAAATCTGTAACCTGGGCAACTTGCGGATAGGTCTGGCCCTGGCCTACCACACGGTTCATAAACAACGAGAAAACCGTTGCAGACCAACGTCAACGCTGCTTTTCCTTCCGCCCAGTGGTCTGGATATTGCTCACTATCGGCAACGTTTTCAAACAACGCTTTTTGAAATCGGTCTATGTTTTCCACCCCGAGGCGTATCAGGTCTTCGAGCAAAAGGAGAACTCTATAAATCTGTTTCTCGCCATAGCCGCGTACCTTCATCCGATGAATGATCTTGATATATTCGCTCATGCTCGCTTTCTCTGCTTCCTTTATAGGCTTGAATCTCAGTCGGTCCCCAAGCGGAATTCGAACTGTTTCCTATGCCTATCATTCTACCTTAGCGATTCTTTGGCAGCAAGCGAGAAGAAACAGGGGGAATCCGCCGTTGCACATTCCGTCAAATTGTGCAGTCACCACAATTCTTAAAATGTAAGTAAATAAATTGGCTCTCTAATGCGAGCCTTGATGGGAATGATGTCCCAGCCAGAATTGGCTCGCCTTAACGAGGCGGAACTATTATAATAGTCTCCGCCCAGATGGGGTACGCCAATTTACAATCGTGCTTGAGTACGTCATTCTAGGGCTAGACCAATCGAGGATTTGGGCGGCCGACAAATGAATAAGACATGGACTGACGAGGAACTAAAGCGGGCATTTCGCATGCCCAAAGCAAGAACTATTAGCTTCAGAACCTCAACGGTTACAAATGCTTTCGCTTCAGCCATACTTCCATTTTGCCAGCCGAAAACATCAGAAATTGGCGAGGTTCTCAAGATCCTTGAGATGAACCCAAATGACTTGCGCTGCGCATATTGCATAGATAAGGCCACCGAGTGGGAACATCTTCATCCCATCGTAAAGGGGCGTTTTCCAACAGGCTACCCGTCCTCGATCAAGAACCTTGTTCCGTCATGTGGTAAGTGCAATCAATCAAAGGGAGGAAAGGAGTGGCATGACTGGATTACCAGCAATGCACCTCTTTCCCCCAAATCCCGCAAGATAGCGGACTTGGATAAGCGAATACTTCGTCTTGAAAGGTATGAAAAGTGGGCCAACTGCAGGCGGATGCCTCTGGATAAGATTGTCGGCGAAGACGCATACAAAGAATACTTCGGCAAGCTTGACCACATCATTGGTCAAATGAAAGAGGCGCAGAAAATGGCAGGCATTCTGAAAGCGAAGATTAGTGGCGCGAATAACGGTGGATGGCAGTAACAATCAGCCATATGGTGCCTTCCACCCAACATTCCTGACTTTCGTGCAATATCAGCCCGGTACAGAGGCAGAGACTATTAGCTTGCCATTCGTGACGTTCCCCTACAGGTCGTCGTTAGGTGATCAAGGTCACGATATTGCCGTGAGGCAACGGCGATGATATATTTACCAGGAAGGGAAGGGATGGCAATGAAGATGTCAACTGCGTACTTCATGGGGCTTTTAATACAATAGTGGGAGGTTTCTAAATGGTGAATTACGAGAATGTGACACTATGTAAG
>JAUXAX010000044.1 GCA_030619685.1 Dehalococcoidia bacterium | reverse complement strand
TTCAGCTTGACCTCGATCGGGAGCTTTTCGATCTCTCTTTTCATATAGTTGAGCACTGGCTCCATTCGTCTGTTGGTAATAGATGCCAGGAGTAGCGCACCCCCTGGCCTTGGATTTTGATCGCAGAGCGTGACCTTGTGCCCTCGAAGGGAAGCTATACGGGCTGCTTCTATACCACCAGGCCCGGCACCGACGACAAGTACACTTTTGCTGCTTGCTGCAGGCTTATCAGAGGGGTATTCTGCCTCTCTGCCCATTCTGGCATTGACACTGCAGAAGATAGGTGGATCGTCTACTGCTGAGATACAGCGGCAGCAGTTCATGCATGGTCTGATGTCTTTGAGTCGCCCCTCTCTTGCCTTGTTCGGCAGCTCTGGGTCGGCAACCAGTGCCCGAGCCATATAGACCATGTCCGCCTTGCCCCCAGCTACAACCCACTCCGCAACCATGGGGTCCTGAATCTGGGTGCCTGCGGCCACAGGGATATCGACTGCGCTCTTAACCCCTTCAGCGAGATAGACCCAGGCCCCCTGGGGCACGGGCGTTTGTATTATGGGTACCGCAGCGTAGTGCCAGCCCGACATTACATCAATCTCGGCAACTCCGGCCTTCTCTAACATACGTGCCATTTTCTTCGTATCTTCAAGGTCGTATCCCTTCGGCTCCATCAAATCAGCACCGCTGAGTCGACAGGTTATGGGATAGTCCTCACCCGTTTTACTCTTGATGTTCTCGATGATCTCGAGAAGGAATCGCATTCTGTTTTCGAGACTGCCGCCATATTCGTCTGTCCTCTTGTTGGTCAGCGGGGACAGGAATTGAGATATGGTATAGCTGACTGACGCTATGACTTCGACGCCATCAAAGCCGGCCTGCTGCGCTCTGAGGGCTGCGTTACCGTATGCATCTACCATCTGGTGAATCTCATCAACACTGAGAGCCTTGGGCATGGTGGGCTCAAGGGGTCCGCCCAGGCGGAAAGCTGTCCCTGGACGCCCCGTGGGGGTGATGCCTGAAGGGCTGATATGCTCCACGGGGCCATCACCGAATGCCCAGCTGTAGCCCACACCCATCTGCGCATAGACTTTAGCGCCATTGGCATGAATTGACTCAACCAACTCTCTAAGGCCTGGGATAAAACGGTCGTCGAATATCCCAAACATAGGACCCTGAATCAATCTGGTGGCGGTGCAGCTTAGCCCGATGAGCGCAACACCACCCTTTGCCCGCTCGGCATAGAAGGCCTTTGCTTGCTCGGTTACGACGCCATCCTCTGCCATCGCTATACCCATCGCAGGCAACTTTATCCTGTTCTTTAGTTCCATGTTTCCAATCTTGATGGGCTCAAACAGCTTCTTCGGCCTCTTCGCTAACATCCCTTCTTTCCCGTCATTCCTTCGCTGACAATCTAATTTGTTAGGCCCAGGTTGTCAACACGCCTCTGCAAACCTCCAAGTAGTAAGAAGCCAAGCGCCTTGACTTGGTGGGGGGGATGATATACGATTTCACCAGTCACATGGTAGCCGGCACCACTGGCCAAGACCGTGGACCAAGCTGGTGTGGCTTTTTGGTGACGGCAAGGTATTTGAATTGCTTGAAGGGATACCCGAGATACAAAGAGCGAGAATAGTGCCCCGTCCGGGGAAAAAGAGAGGATAGATACTATGGCAGGGATAACTTCTTACGGTGCCTACATACCATTGCTGCGGATAAGCCGCAAGACCATTTCTGCGGCTACAGGATGGTTAGGGTCGACAACCGGTCTGCCTGGAGAGAAGGCGGTAGCTAACCATGATGAGGACAGTCTCACCATGGCAGTAGCCTCTGCGGTAGATTGCCTAGGTGGGACTGATCGTGAAGAGATAGATGAATTATACTTCGCCACAACCACTTCACCATACAGAGAGAGGCAGGGCGCGGTCATAATTGCCACTGCCCTCGACCTGCGTCCTGACATCAGGACTGCTGACTTCAGCAACTCCGTCAGGGCGGGAACCACCGCTCTCCTTTCTGCATACGACACGGTTAAGGCGGGTTCCGCAAGAAGCGTTATTGTCTGTGCATCCGACTGCCGCCAAGGGAAAGCCGGTAGTTCCCAGGAGCAGTCTTGTGGGGACGGGGCTGCAGCCATACTCTTGGGTGATGGCGACGCGATCGCCACCATCGAGGGCTTCTACTCCGTTTCTTATGATTTCGTTGACTACTGGAGGGCAGAGGGGGACAGGTTCGATAGGAGTTGGGAGGATAGGTGGATCCGTGATGTAGGCTATAGTAAATTCATCCCTGAAGCTATCTCGGGACTGCTGATCAAATACAACCTGGACATTAAGGATTTCACCAGGGTGATTTACCCCAGCCTCTATCCCAGAGAGCATGCCGCCATAGGCAAGAGGTTGGGAGCTGAGCCTGATCAAATCCAGGAGCAGATATTTACCACGGTAGGCGATACCGGGACTGCATACCCTCTGATGATGCTTGTGGCGGCACTGGAGGATGCCAAACCAGGGGACAGAATCCTTGTTGCCAGCTATGGAAATGGATGCGATGCCTTGTTCCTCCAGGTAACAGACGAAATAGAGAAGGCGAGGGATAGAAGAGGCGTCAAAACACATCTGGCTTCAAAGAGAGAACTGGATAGCTATGAGAAATATGCCACCTTCCGTCAGCTACTTGCTGTGGATACAGGGCGTCGCGGCGAAGAAATTGGTGCTACCCAGCTATCAACGCTGTGGCGGGAACGGAGGATGGTTTTGGCCCTTTGTGGATCGAAGTGCAGGCGCTGTGGCACCCCACAATATCCCCGCCAGGTGGTATGTGCGAACCCTGGTTGTGGAGCTGTTGGTGAGATGGATGTCTATCGCTTCTCCGACAAGAGGGGGCACTTGTTCACCTACACAGGGGATACTCTGGCCCCCAGCCCCAGCCCGCCGGCAATCTACGGCGTGGTAGCCTTTGAGGGTGGGGGCAGGTATACCTTTGATCTGACTGACTGCGAGCTTGATTCGCTTGAGGTAGATATGCCTGTGGAGATGAGCTTCCGCAGGAAATACCACGATGCGTCGCGGGGCATCCACGGCTACTTCTGGAAAGCAACGCTGGGGCGAGCTTAGAAGTCTATTCAAAAGGGGGGCACGATGGCCGAAGGGATCAAGAACAGGGTTGCTATCATAGGGATGGGATGCACCAGGTTTGGAGAGCACTTTGACAAGAGCGCTGACGAGCTAATGGTCGAAGCCTTCATGGAAGCTATTGAGGATGCCGGCATAGAGAAGAAAGACATCGGGGCAGCCTGGTCTGGCACCTGCTATGAAGAGACCAGTGTGGGCAAATCCGCCATCCCCCTGTCGGTCGCATTGAAGCTGCCTTTCATTCCGGCAACGAGAGTGGAGAATTGGTGTGCTACCGGCTCGGAGGCCCTGAGGGGGGCTTGCTACGCTGTCGCCGCTGGAGCTTATGATATCTGTCTGGCGCTTGGTGTAGAAAAGCTTAAGGATACCGGTTATGGCGGTCTTCCTCAAAACGAGGTCCAATGGGGGACAGTACGCAGACTTGTCGATGCAAACCAGACGGCTCCAGGGATGTTCGCTATGCTGGCTACGAGGTACTTCAGCCGATATGGCATCGGCCCCGAAGAGGGCAAGAGAATGCTGGCCATGGTGTCCGCGAAGAGCCATCGCAATGGCGCTCTGAACCCCAAAGCTCACCTGCGGAGGGAGGTGACCATTGAACAGATAGTCAATGCTCCTATTATCGCCTGGCCTCTGGGGTTGTTTGACTGCTGTGGAGTAAGCGATGGCGCGGCTGCGGCCATAGTGACCCGCGCCGACATGGCCAAGAAATTCAGGCCTGACCCGGTCTACGTTAAGGCACTCCAGATCGCTACAAGCTCAGGTGAGGAGATGTTGTACGACGACGACTGGACTCATGTGGAGTCCTCCGTGCGTGCTGCCCGGAGTGCCTATCAGGAGGCAGGGATCAACAATCCTCGGCAAGAGATAAGCATGGCTGAGGTTCACGATTGCTTTTCTATCACTGAGGCTATTACTATGGAGGACCTTGAGTTCAGCCCCCGAGGGGAAGTAAAGCAAGATATTGAGTCCGGATTCTTTGAGCTAACTGGAGGGCTACCTATACAGCCCGATGGCGGATTGAAATCCTTTGGTCATCCTATTGGCGCCTCGGGTCTGCGGATGATGTATGAGATGTACAAGCAGCTTCAGGGCAAGGCTGGGCCTCGGCAAATAAAGGACCCCAAGTCTGGTCTTACCCACAACCTGGGCGGCGTTCCCTCAGTGAATGTGGCCAGCATCATTATCGTAGGGCTTTAGATCAGGCTGCAAGCAGCCCCGGAGGGAAGTTGTCAAGCGCCAAAAGCAACTGAGAGAACTACCAGGCCGTTGTTCCTCCATCAAGGCAAATTACCTGGCCGGTTATGTAGCTTGAAGCCTCTGAAGCCAGGAACACGGCTGTTCCTTTGATCTCGTCGGGCCTCCCTATTCTGCCCATGGGTATCCAGCGGAGCATGTTTTCGCCTGTTCGCTCAATCAACTTATCTGTCAGGCGGGTGCTCAGGAAGGATGGAGCAGCGCAATTGACGCGAATATTGTGGACTGCCCATTCAACAGCCAGTTGCTTGGTTATGATGATTACAGCCGCTTTGCTTGCCTGATAACCTATGAATTGCCCAGATTTTGGGTCTACGCCAGCAACTCCGAAGGTGGACGAAATGTTGATGATATTGCCGCTCTTCTGCTTTATCATCTCCTTGCCCACTTCCTGGCAACAGATAAAGGTGCCTCTGGCGTTGATGTTCATAACGTAGTCCCACTTGTCCAGGGACATTTGGTCGGCGGGTGTGGCCCAGACTACACCGGCGTTGTTCACCAGGATATCGATTCTCTCCCACCTCTCTAATGTTTGAGCTACCGTATTCTTTACGCCCTCAACCTCGCTAACATCAGCTACTATGGGCAGACATTCAATCCCCACACTCTCCAATTTTTGCGCGGTGGAGGTCAACTCTGGCTCACGTCGGGCCGTTATTACCACCTTGGCTCCAGCCTCGCCCAACGCCGTGGCTATCTCTTTGCCGAGCCCTCTCGAGCCGCCGGTGACTATCGCAATTTTGCCTGTCAGATCGAACAACTCCCGAATATGCATTAGTAACCTCCACTTGCTGATTCTAACATTATCCATTTGTTAATAGGCAGTTCGGCATACTAAAAACCTCGCCAAGACCAAAAAACTGCACGGCCAAGCGGCGGCTTTCGTCGGTGGACGACTAATCCTCGATGCCCGCCAGTCGTTTGATTATCCTCTTCCTCTCCTCAAAATCGTAGTTATTCAGAATGGCAATGGTCTCCATGGCTGGCGAGCCTCCACCATGCACATCAGCCACCTGCCAAACACCAGCCCAGGAAGAGGACAGATAGTCTGAAAGCGTGCGTTGGAGACGATGCATGTCCTCAGCTGATACCTTGGGATTCCTCATTGTATACTTGCTCAGCAGAGGGCCAGTCTTGGGGTCATAGTAATCCTCCTCAAAAGGCATTGTAACTGGGAATCCACCGGCAACATCAGCAACCATCCCCCAGGAATCGTAAGTGGTTTCTCCAGCGAGACGCCGACCAACGTTGCTATAGATTGTACACGGCACTTGGGTCCCCGACGAGGATTTCGTGGACTCTAACGCAGCCGCTATGCCTGCAGCATAGATGAGCTCTGCTACACCCGCTAGATGAGCAAGCTTCTCGCGGATGTGCGACTTTCCTTCCACTCCATAGTACTCGGCGGTGAGGGCTATCAAGCCCATGATGATATCCTCCACCGCTGGCTTGCAGCCGCAGTAACTGTGCCGGTGAGACGACGCGAAGGTCAGTGCCATTCTTCCGGCAAAATCATACTCACCGCACATGAATACCCTATCCCAGGGGACGAATGTATCATCAAAGATGACCATGGCATCGGAGCTTCCGTATGTATTCAGGGGGGCTTTTAGGAACTTCCTTCCCCGGGGAGCATTGGCTCGATTGATAATGTAGACGTTATCCCAATCCGCGGGGACGGTGAATGTTACCGCCCACTGCTTCTCCTCGGCGGTCAGAGTCCGCGTCGGGAAGACTATCAGCTCATCGCAGTAGGACGCCATCGTAATGTCCTCCTTGGCTCCCCTGACGATGATTCCATCCTTGTTCTGACTGACGACTCGCACGTGAAGGTCAGGGTCAACTTGCTCATGGGGTCGCTTGCTTCGGTCGCCTTTGGCATCAGTCTGAACCGCGGCAGCTATCTGGTCTTTCTGCTGATAGTTCTTTATGAATTCAAGGAAGCGCTGGTAATACTCGGTTCCCTGTGCATCGTCTATCTCCTTTGTAACTATGGAAAGGGCATTTACGGTATCGGTTCCCATGCACCGCTGAATACAGAAGCCTGATAGACGGGCACCCGCACGAATCATTTTCTGCTTGTTGAGGAGGTCATCAACACTGTGAGATACGTGGCAGAAGCGATTTATCCTCTCCTCGGTGTACTGGGATATGGCTGTAAAAAGCTCTCCACTTTGGGGGTCGCTAGCCATATCAAAGGTTATCCGCATCACATTAATGCCGGGAAGGATACGGGGATCGTCCCGCCTGACAATCTCCCCTCCCATGTAGACGTTTGGCTTCATAGCGCGCAGGCACTCAAGATACTGCTCGCTGGTCCTCATTTGTAACCTCCCTCTTGCTTCCTACGCAGCTCTGGGATGTTTCCTACTCTCCAGCAAAGAGCGGCGTGTTCTCAGCAATCACGGTATTCTGAATTCAGTACGCCTCGAGGAGATTCATGACTCCAGGGAAAGAGTGCAACCGATATTACCTCCAGTGGACAAACTATACTATAGTGGTATCTCGAGAATCTTGTCAAACTGCCACACGGGGCGGACCGTGAGGGGCCGAAAGCAGGGAATCTTGACATCTCGCAAAATGGTAAGCTATACTATCGCCTAGAAACGATTAAATGGCGGAGTTCCTGGCGCATATTATGGGTTAGGTGTCATTGCTTTGACATCATACCCATATTTCTTATTAGGAAAGGAGGCAAGTTCAATGGAGAAAAGAGAGCGCTTCAAAATACTCATTACTGACACAATCCCTCTCCTTACCGGGATTATCGACCAGGCTAACAAGAAGTTTCCCGAGCTTGTGTCTAAGATAGATTGGATATTAGTAGATCGAGGTGATGAACAAGAGCTTATGGAAAAGGTCCCTGGGGTTGATATTCTCGTAGGAGCGAGGCACAGAATAGACAGAAGGATACTTGAGAAGGCCGATAAGGCCTTTTTCATTCAGCAGTGTAGCGCGGGGTACGATAACATAGATCTGCAGGCGGCTAGAGAGAAGGGAATCAAGGTTTCCAATGCTGGTGGGGCTGGGGTTATCCCTGTAGCGGAGCATACGATAATGCTTATGTTGGCCATATCCAAGAATCTGGCAAGAGCCGATAAAACCATGAAGGCTGGTGAGTGGATATTTGGTGAATGTATGGGAAGGGTCTATGAGCTGCGGGACAAGATGTTGGGAATCGTTGGATTGGGGAAGATCGGGTCTCAGGTTGCCAGGATTGCCCACGGATTTGGCATGAAGTTGCAGTACTTTGACCCCTACCGCGCTGACGCCAGCGATCTGAATCTGCCGATCAACAGAGTTTCTCTGGAGGAACTGCTCAAGACCTCTGATTTTGTCAACATACATGCTCTGCTGACACCCGAGACGAGAGGTCTTATCGGAAGAAAAGAACTGGAGATGATGAAGGAGACAGCATATTTGATAAACACCTCCAGGGGAGCCATAGTAGATGAGGAGGCTTTGGCTGACATATTGGAAAACAAGCGAATTCGTGGGGCGGGGATAGATGTCTACGGCGAGCATGGTGACCCTCCTGACAAGTCGAGCAGACTGCTGAAGTTGGACAATGTTGTACTCACGCCCCATATCGGTGGAGTAACCGCTGAGGACATCTACCGCAACTTCTATGAGACATCGCTGGGCAACATAATCGATGTTGTCAAAGGAGAAGAGCCTAAATACGTTGTAAATTAGGGATATAGTGAGCGGAGGGCTAAGGTATGATACAAGTAAGGGTTCACGGGAGAGGGGGGCAGGGGGCAGTTACATTTGCTCACATTCTGTGCGCTTCTGCTACCTATGAGGGCAAGTTCGGGCAATCCTGTATGGCGCCTACCGTAGAGAGGAGGGGAGCGCCTGTAGAGGCATACGGCAGAATAGGAGATAAGCCTATTGCAGAGCGCGGGGTTGTTCTGGCCCCCGATTTTGTGGTGGTATTGAACCCTATGCTTATAACGGCGGTAAATGTAGAGGCGGGAATGAGCGACAGCGGTAAGCTGGTGGTCAATTCAACCAAGGACCTAGGGCTTAATCATGAAGCCACTTACCTTGATGCCACCTCTATTGCTGTTGACATATTGAAGATCCCTATTACTAATACTGTGTTGCTCGGGGCATTCTCCGCCGCCATCGGTCTCGTTTCGTTAGATTCCCTTGAGAAAGGTGCCCGGCTTATCCTCTCCAGATTCTCAGAGGAGAAGTTAAATAGCAATATCAAAGCCATTAGAGCTGGATACGAAGAGGTGAAACGTGGGAAAGGTGTACATTAGGGGTGCAGGCATACATGCTACAGGCACCATTGCTCTGGTAAACAAGACAGGAAGCTGGAGATATTCCCGGCCCGTGCATGAAGAGAAGATGCCCCCATGCAATAATGCTTGCCCTGCTGGAAACAATATCCAGGGTTTCATTCGCTTGGTCCGTGACGAGAAGCTGCTGGATGCCTGGCGATTAATCAAAGAGACCAGCCCATTGCCCGGTGTCTGTGGCCGGGTCTGTCCGCACCCCTGCGAACAAGAATGTAACCGGGGAGAATACGATGAGGCCATGTCAATCCACACCCTCGAAAGGCTGGTGGCAGATTACGCTTTTAAGGAGAAGGTAAGCGAGAAACTAGGCGTATCACCAGGGAAGGAGCGTGTAGCTATTGTTGGCTCCGGACCAGCGGGGCTCTCCTGCGCCTATTTCCTGGCAGAAGATGGCTACCAGGTGACAGTCTTCGAATCCTTGCCGGCAATCGGCGGAATGCTCAGAGTCGGGATACCAGAATATCGGCTGCCCAGGGAGATTCTGGATAAAGAGATAGCCGATATTGAAGCGCTTGGGGTATCGTTCAAGACCAGTACCAGGATTGATAATGTCAAAGAGCTAAGGGATTATGATGCTGTCTTCATTGCTACTGGAGCCCACAGTAGCCGAGCTTTAGAGGTTCCTGGAGAGGATATAGCCGGAGTCATTTCAGGAACGGAATTCCTCAGGGAGTTAAATCTCGATGGCGATGTGCAAATCGGGAAAAGCGTTGTAGTCATCGGCGGTGGCAACACAGCCATTGATGCCGCCCGATCGGCTCTCAGGCTCGGCGCAAAGAGCATTATCGTTTATCGCCGAACCAGAGAGGAGATGCCAGCAATCGAAGAGGAGATCGAGGCGGCTAGCAAAGAGGGAATTGAGATCGTTTATTTGGCAGCTCCAACGAAGGTCATAGCTCGGGATGGTAAGGTGAAAGAGGTTGAGTTCACTAGAATGCGGTTGGGTGAGCCAGATGAAACGGGTAGAAAAAGGCCAATCCCAATCGAAGGTTCAACGTTTACAATGCAGGTTGAAACGGTGATCGCTGCCATCGGTGAGACTCCTGACCTTTCCTTGTTGCCAGAGGGGATGGCACTTGCCGAAACAGGTGTTAAAGTTGATGGAATGCAGATATTTAGCGGCGGCGACGCTGTTACCGGTGCTGGCAGGGTAGTGGATGCCATTGCTTCAGGGAAACGGGCTGCTCGAGCCATCGATAAGTGCCTGCGAGGCAAAGAGGTCGAGGAGGAGCCAGTCAAAGAACTGGCTCCTCTCGAAGACATCAACACCGCGTACTTTCCACGGCAATCGGTGGTAAGGATGCCGGAATTGTCGGGTGGCGAAAGGACTTCGAGTTTTTCCGAAATCAACCCCGGCATTTCGGTTGAGGAAGGGATAAAAGAAGCGACAAGGTGTTTTTCATGTGGCGTTTGTAAGGAGTGTGATAATTGTCTGTATTTTTGCCCGGATATCTGTGTTGCGGTGATAGATGGGAGCTATGAGTTTGACTACGATTATTGCAAAGGCTGTGGGATTTGTAGCCACGAATGTCCTACAGGGCTGATTCGAATGGCGATGGAGGCTGCATAAAATGGACATGTTTCTTTCAGGGAACCAGTGCATAGCCCAGGGTGTCAGGCTATCCAGGGTCGAGGTAATAAGCGCTTATCCTATTACCCCCGCCACCCCAGCTTCGGAAGAACTCTATGAGATGGTTGCCAGAGGGGAGCTTGACGCTGATATCTTGAATGCTGAATCAGAGCTGGGTGCTATGGGTATCTGTGTTGGCGCTGTAGCTGCAGGGTGTAGAACCTTCAGTTGTACTGGTTCTCAAGGGCTTTCCCTCATGCGCGAGATGTTGTGGGCAGCTTCGGGAATGGCTCTGCCTGCAGTCTTGGCCGTAGTCAGCCGGGAGGTTGGTATACCTCAAGGACTTCTGAGTGACTACACCGATTCCCTTTCGGAAAGAGACGCCAGTTTTCTCCAGTTCTATTGCGAGAGCGGGCAAGAGATAATAGATTCCTTGATAATGGCCTATAGGATCAGCGAAAACGAGAAGGTGCTGCTGCCTTCTTTTGTAGTGTCTGAAGGGCATAGGGTAAGCCATAGCTTTGAGTTGGTGGATGTCCCTGAACAGGATAAGGTGGACAGATTCCTGCCCAAGTATCAGCCCAAGCATGTATTTGTTGATCCGGATTACCCTATGGCTCAAGGACCTGGTGTTATGGCCCAGTATCCTAGTTTTAAGATGCAGCAGTGCACGGCCATGCAGGATGCGAAGCAGGTAATAAGAGACATTTGCAAAGAATATGCTGAAGTCTTTGGGCGACACTACGATCTGGTAGAAGCATATAGAACCGAGGATGCTGAATCGATCGTAGTGGGGATGGGCTCGGTAGTCAGCGTCCTGAGAGAAAAGGTAGATGAATATCGAGAAAAGGGGATGAAGTTAGGCTTGCTAAAGCTGAGGGTTTTCAGGCCTTTCCCGGAGGAGGAAGTCAGTCATTCACTGTCCGGTGCTAAGAGGATATTGGTGCTCGATCGAGCTCCCTCCCCAGGAAGCTCTTATGGGGTATCCTGCACAGAGATAAGAGCAGCTCTTCAGAAATCACAGGCAGCTATATCCAATATTATCATTAGCGGCAAGGACATCAGCGGCCGGGACGTTGATGAGATGTTCGAGAATTGGCTGAAGAGAGATGATGAGTTCGTGGAATGGTATAAGGCAGGCTTCGACGAGCGAGTAGCAACCATGAGTGGCTATGATAATTACGAGAAGTTAGTGAGTGGTCAAGAGGTGGAGAGGGAATTGGTCAGGGAGGGTGAAGCTGGCTTGAGCAAGGGCGTTGCCTCCTGTGCTGGCTGCATAAGCCTCAATGCAATCAGGATGGTTCTGAGTGTCTTCGACAAAAATGTAGTGGTTGTTAATAATTCAGGCTGCCTTTCGGCGGTTGGCACTTACTACCCGCTAAACGCCTGGAATGTTTCCTTCTTCTATTTCACCTATAGCCACGCGGGTGCCGCCGCCAGCGGGATGGAAGTCGCCATGAAGAGGAAAGGGATCAAGGCTGATATAGTCCAGGTAGCCGGCGACGGGGCACTCTTCGATATCGGGCTGCAAACATTCTCTGCCGCTCTGGAAAGGGGACACCGAATAATCTATCTCTGCTATGACAATCAAGCATATATGAATACAGGTGTCCAGAGGAGCGGTTCTACACCTTACATGGCTCGGACTAAGACAACGTTGCGAGGGAGACAGGGAAGGGTCAAGGATATTGAGCAGATCGTAGCTGCTCACGGGGATATTTACATTGCCACTGCTTCCACAGCATATCCCGAGGATTTGCTGAGAAAGGTAAGGAAGGCAAAGAGTTTGGACAAACCCTCTTTCATCCATATAATCTGCCCCTGCCCTCCCGGATGGGAGTATGACCCCGCTCTGGGCATAGAGATCGCGCGCCTTGGAGTCGAGACCGGGATGGTGGTGCTATACGAATGCGAGAATGGCGAGATAACCGTAAACATAGTGCCCGAGGAAAGAAAGCCGGTAGAGGAATACCTTATGAAACAGGGGAGATTCTCCCATCTCACCAAGGCACAGATAGCCGAAATTCAGAAGGAGACAGATAAGAGTTTCTATCAACTGACAGGGATGAAGTAGTCACAGGAGAGGGAAGACGATGGAGTTGAAGCCTGGCGATACTTTAGCGGGCATAATAGACAGGGTTGCGGCCGAATATCCCAAGAATGAGGCAATAGTCTCTGGGAGTCAGAGAATAACATTCGACACACTTACGGACAAAGTGAATTCAATAGCCAATGCCCTGCTTAAGATGGGCGTCAAGAGGGGGGATAAGGTAGCGATTTGGATGAGCAATGTGCCCGAGTGGGTTTATGCCCACTTCGCCTGCATAAAGATAGGCGCTCCGCTCATCCCACTTAACACTCGATACAAGGTACACGAACTGGAGTACATCCTCAAGCAGTCGGATTCAACCACCCTTTTTGTGGTGGACCATTTCCTGAAGATAGATTTTATTCCCATGATTTATGAGGTTTGCCCGGAGCTGAAGGAGTGCAAGCCCGGTGAGCTGCGATGCGAGAAACTGCCGTTACTCAAGAGAGTCATCATGCTCAGTGAGCGAAGCCATCCGGGAATGCTCGATTACAATGAGGTGCTGGAATCGGGGAAGGACTACGCCAGCAGTGATACAGTAAGGAAGGCTCAAGAGGCAATCATGCCTGAGGATACCTATATCATCCCTTATACCTCAGGGACGACCGGCTTTCCCAAGGGGGTGGTGACTACAAACTACCAGTACAGCAGGATTATGGATGCCGTTAGCGCTAGATTTCAGATGTCAGACAAGGACCGCATTCTGGTTGTCTCTCCCTTCAGTCACAACATGGGGAATATGACGGGAATGCTGTTGGGTGCGTGCAACGGGGCCTGTATTCTGCCTATGGAATCGTTTGACCCCGGCGAGGCCCTGAGGTTAGTAGACGAGGAAAAGGTCTCCAAGTTTACCGGCTCGCCCACTATGTACATCATGATGCTGGACCACTCCGATTTTCCCAAGCGTGATACCACTTCGATGAAGGCCGCGGTCATTGGGGGAGCTGATGTCTCACCAGACCTGGTGAGAACCATCATGGATAAGATGGGAATCAAGGATCTCATATCTGCCTATGGGTTAACAGAGAATACCGGTGTTAGCACCATGAGCCAGCCCGGCGACCCGCCCGAGGTAGTTGCCAATACTGCTGGAAAGCTCATATTTGATGATTGTGATCTCAAGGTACTGGATCAGGACACGGGGGCGGAAGTCCCGCGGGGCACTCAAGGGGAGCTTTGCAGTCGTGGCTTCTACGTTATGAAAGAGTACTACAAGCTGCCTGAGGAAACGAGGAAAGCCTTTAACAAGGATGGGTGGTTCCGCACGGGCGACCTGGGCACCATGGATGAGCAAGGGTACATAAAGATAACCGGCAGGCTTAAGGATATGTTCATTATAGGAGGAGTGAACGCCTATCCTGCGGAAATAGAAAGCTTCCTCATGACTCATCCTAAGATAAGCATGGTTGCTGTAGCCGGCGTACCCGATAGGAGAATGGGCGAGGTAGCGATGGCCTTCATAAAGCTGAAGGAAGGTCAGACAGCAACCGAAGAGGAGATCATAAGCTTCGCCAGGGGGAAGATAGCCAACTACAAAGCCCCCAAGTACGTAAGGTTCGTAGATGATTTCCCCATGACAGCGACGGGCAAGATCCAGAAATTCGTCCTAAAGGAGACAGCTGTAAGTGAACTGGGGCTCGATAAACAGTGATGGTTTCTGAGTTCTACGAGGCATATCGCAATAGGCATCAGTTGGCGGAGGGGTGGAAGCAGGCAGGGAAAAAGATTTTCGGCTATTTCTGCAATTATACTCCAGAGGAGCTTATCTATTCGGCAGGCATAATACCGGTGCGTATCAGAGGAAGTTCAGAGAATATCGATCTAGCTGATGCCCATCTGCCAACCTTTTGCTGCTCCTACATGAGAGCTGCTCTGGATCAAGCGCTAAAAGGACGGTATAGCTATCTGGACGGAGCAGTCTTCCCCAAGACATGCGACATGACCCGAGCCCTCTACGATGTCTGGAGGAGGAACATTAAGCTACCCTATTACTGGTTTTTACCCGTTCCCGGCAAGAGCACTGACGAAGCTGTGGAATTCTTCACCCATGAGCTGCGCCTTTTCAAGGAGTCTTTGGAGGGATACTCTAACCAGAAGATTAGCGACGAGTCGCTGAAGCAAGCCATCAGGGTATACAATGAAGACCGTTCCCTTGTGGGAGAGGTATATAAGCTAGGTTTAAGCGATAATCATCCTCTTTCCGGGAGCCAGGTGTTTGGGATATTGGTGGCAGGGCTTATTATGCCCAAGGAGGAACACAGCGCGATGCTCCACAAGTTGCTTGACAGCCTTCCCGCTCCCAATACATCCCCGAGAAACGGAGCACGACTGCTGGTAGCAGGGAATAACTTCGAGAACATTGAGCTTCTGCAAATAATAGAGGAATGTGGGGGAGAGGTCGTTATTGACGATTTGGATATAGGGACTCGCTATTACGGCTCGACGGTTGATGAGAACTCGGAGCCTCTCCGGGCGCTCGCTGAACGCTATTTGCGAAAGATTCCGTGTCCCTGCAAGCATCCTGCCGAGCCCAGGCTGGAACACATGTTGAAGCTGGCAAAGGACTATCGTGTAAAAGGCGTCATCCTGGTGATCCAGAAATACTGCGATACCCATCTCTACGATCGACCATGGATCGAGAGCAGGCTTAAGCAGGAGGGGTTACCTGTATTGGCAGTTGACCACTCCGACACGGGTTGGTCGGGCGGCAAGTTCAAGACGATGGTTCAGGCGTTTATTGAAATGCTGGAGTAATTTTGAGTTGGAAAGCACCCAAGATAGGCCGATGACTCCAACCAAGCCCGGCAGGCTGGCCGCTTCAGCAGCTTTGGCTACCCTCAATGACAATTACTACCGAGATCTGGCCAATGCCAAGGAAGAGGGCAAGCCGGTAGTCTGGATTACTTCAATGGCACCTGTCGAGCTGGTGTATGCCTTCGATGGGATACCGTTCCTCCCCGAAAACTATGCAGCACTTTGTTCATCTCGGAAGATAGCGGCGGAACTGTGCCAGGCTGGCGAAGCCAGGGGCTACTCGCAGGACCTGTGTTCCTATGCCTTGTGTACGTTTGGCTTCATTTTTGAGAAGCGCGGCGCCTTCGGGGACGAAGGACCTCCCGCCCCGGATATCCTGCTCGCGACCGAAGGTGCTTGTGCCACTCATCCCAAATGGTGGGAGGCTATGCAGAGGCATTTTGATTGTCCTCTGTTTATAGTGGATGCAGCCTATACCGTGGACAGCGAAACACTGCCGGAACACCACAAGGCATACTTCGTAGCGCAACTAAGGGAGCTGGCCTCTTTCATGGAGGAGCATACGAAGAGGAAGTCTGATATGGACCGGCTGCGTGAAGTAGTAGCTCTGTCGGACCGCGCCAGCGAGCTTTGGGACGAGATTGACGATTTTCGCAAAGCCATTCCAACTCCCATAAGTCAAATCGATGTCTTCACCTGCCTGTTCCCCTTAGTCACCCTTAAGGGTACCAAAGAGGCCGTGGCTTTCTACGAGCAACTTCGCGACGAGGTCAAGGAACGAGTAGATAATGGAATCGGTTTCGTTCCTAACGAGAGGTTCCGGCTGATTTGGGATCTCTTCCCCATCTATCACAACATGCGCCTACTGAACTATTTCGCGGAGTTCGGTGCCGCATTTGTTACCGATTTTTACGGCAATGCATTCAGCGGTCGTTTGGATGCGTCTGATCCCTTTGGCAGTCTGGCGGAGAGATATCTCAGTTTCTTTATGCGTTCTGCGCAATGGGGAAAGGCTGAGCTTTACAAGGAACGTGCACGGAAGTACCATGTGGATGGCATAGTCTTTCACTGCAATCGTTGCTGCAGAAACTATAGCGCTGAACAGCCTGACATAGGCAATATCCTCAGGGATGAACTGGGTATTCCGAGCTTGACGTTTGAAGGCAACATGGTGGATCCGAGGGGGTATGATGATGCCCAGGTTAAGGCTCGAATCGAGTCCTTTATCGAGATGTTGGAATCTCGAAAATATCCAAATGAATCTGGAACAAACGAAAAGAGAGGAAAGCAACAGTGGATTTCAACTTGACCGAACAGCAGGAGATGTTCCAAAAGGAGGTGAGGAAGTTCGCCGAGGCGGAACTCACCCCTCTAGTCGACATAATGGATAAAGAGAACCGCTTCCCCCATGAGATTCGGCCGAAGTTGGCTGCGATGAATCTCTATGGAATTCCCTTTGATCCGCAATACGGTGGGGCTGGTTCGGACCACGTTAGCCT
>JAUXAX010000055.1 GCA_030619685.1 Dehalococcoidia bacterium | reverse complement strand
ATCATCGAGCGTGAGGCGCCGATAGATATCTCCAATGTGATGCTTCTCTGCACCAAGTGTCATAATCCCACTCGCGTTGGATTTCGTATCCTGGGGGACAAGAGCAGGGTACGCGTGTGTAAGAAATGTGGCGAGGTGATTGACTAGTGGCGAGGCTCAAAGAGAGATATCGGGATGAGATCGTGCCCGTCATGATACAAGAGCAGGGGTACAAGAACCTAATGCAGGTGCCTCGTTTAGATAAGATTGTGCTCAACATCGGTTTGGGAGAGGCCATTCAAAATCAAAGGGCGTTGGAGGCAGCCACCAATGACCTATCCTTGATCTCAGGGCAGCGCCCGGTAATAACCCGTGCCAAGTGGTCTATCGCATCCTTCAAGTTGCGGGCCGGTATGGCCATTGGCCTGATGGTGACGCTACGCGGCGAGCGTATGTATGAATTCTTCGACCGATTGGTGAACGCTGCCTTGCCCCGCGTACGTGACTTTCAGGGCGTCCCCGCGAAGGCATTCGACGGACGGGGAAACTACACTCTTGGCATAAGGGAGCAGATTATCTTCCCCGAGATCGACTATGACAAGGTGGACAAGATTCGCGGGTTACAGGTCTCTATTATCACCACCGCGGGCACCGATGAGGAGGCCAGGAGACTTCTGGAGTTGATGGGCGCACCTTTTAGTAGGCAGTAGCTCGGAGGAAACTCCGATGGGCGGCAGACCACCAACGAATGATGAGATTTGGGAGGGCTAGATGCCGTTCGTGGTGAGCCCTTCGACAGGCCCCTGGGTAAATCAGGGGCAGGCTCAGGGCGAACGGATTAGACTCTGTTTTCGGAGCAAAGATGGCAAAAGTATCGAAAATCGTAAAATCACAGCGCACTCCAAAGTATCGGGTACGACACCGCAATCGTTGTAAAGTGTGCGGCCGTCCCCGGGCCTTTATCCGTCAGGCTGGGTTATGCCGGATTTGCTTCAGGAGGATGGCGCTCGAGGGTCTGCTTCCTGGGGTTAGGAAATCGAGCTGGTGACCTTTTTTGAGGGATTGATATGAGTCTCAGCGACCCCATAGCCGATATGTTGACTCGGATCCGTAATGGCGTCATGGCCAGACACGAGTTTCTTCTGGTACCTGCCTCCAGGATCAAGATCTCGATCGCCAAGGTGCTGAAGGAGGAGGGTTTCATTAAGGACTACGAGGTGCTCAAGGGTAATACCCCGCAGAGGGTGATTAAGATTTACCTCAGCTATACTGGGAAGAAGCAATCTATGCTAAATGGATTGCAGCGGGTTAGCAAGCCCAGTTTGAGAGTCTATTGCCGGAAGGGCGAGATTCCTCGGGTCTATGGAGGACTCGGCATAGCCATAGTGTCCACATCTCAAGGGGTAGTGACCGGACAGCAGGCGTGGAAGAAGGGTTTGGGGGGTGAGCTTCTCTGTTATGTGTGGTAGGACAAGCGGGGGATAAACATGTCCAGAGTAGGAAATAAGCCAATTACCGTACCTCCCGGCGTGGAGATAGTGATTGAGGGTGACAAGGTTACGGTAAAAGGGCCTAAGGGAGAGCTATGCCGCTCCCTTCCTCAGGATATGAGCATTTCCTTGCAGGATGGCGTAGTCACAGTGTCGAGGCCGACAGATAGCCGGATCCATCGCTCACTGCATGGTTTTACCAGGAGCATGCTTGCCAATATGGTTGAGGGAGTGAGCCAGGGCTTTCGGAAAGACCTCGAGCTCCATGGAGTGGGGTACCGCGTCCAGAAGTCTGGAGACGGTCTTATGATCCAGGTGGGGTATTCTCACCCTGTGGAGATCGTCCCTCCCGCGGGGATAACGCTTGTTAGCGAGGCTCCCAATCAGGTGAGCGTCGTGGGGATAGAAAAGGAGCTAGTGGGGGAAATTGCAGCACGGATTCGGGCAGTGCGCCCTCCTGACCCTTATTTGGGGAAGGGAATCAGATACGCCGGCGAGCGAATTCAACGCAAGGCAGGAAAAGCGGCCAAGCTTGGCAGAAGGAAATAAACCTTCATGGGCGAGTGCCCACTGGCGAATTATGAAAATTGATATGCCAGATGCCGTTCGTGGTGAGCCCCTCGGCTCGGCTCAGGACAGGCTTGTCGAACCATGAACGGCCCCCCCGCGTACGTGGGGGCTCAGGGCGAACGGATTAAATCTTGTTTTCGGAACAAAAGGCATGGCTATCGGCAAGAGAGAAGCGGTAAGGAGGAGACATGACCGGGTGAGGAAGAATGTCAGGGGCACCCCTGATTGCCCCCGGCTTTGTGTCTTTCGCAGCCTTAATCATACCTATGCTCAGGTGATAGACGATAGTTTGGGGCAGACACTTGCCTCGGCATCGACTCTTGATGGGGAGATAAAAGGCGATTCGGGGAATAAAACCAAGACAGAGCGGGCGGCGGCGGTGGGGAACTTGGTTGGCAAACGGGCCCAAGGAAAGGGAATTAGCCAGGTTGTCTTTGACCGCGGGGGATACAAATATCATGGTAGGGTGAAGGCCTTGGCCGATGGTGCCCGCGAATCGGGATTGAGGTTTTAATTATTATGGAACAGAAGGATAGGGTGGATAGCAGGGATGCGGACTTCAAAGAGAGGCTGATTCATGTTAATCGTGTGGCGAAGGTTGTAAAGAGAGGGCGGCGGTTTAGCTTTAGTGCGCTGGTGGTGGTTGGCGATGGTGAGGGGCAGGTAGGTGCCGGGTTGGGCAAGGCTAGAGAGGTGCCAGCAGCGATCCGCAAGGGGGGTGCCATCGCCCGGAAGAATCTGATCCTGGTCCCAATAGTAGATGGTACCATTCCCTACAAGGTAGTAAGCAAGTTTGGAGGGGCCAAGGTGATGTTGAAGCCGGCGGCACTAGGTACCGGGGTCATTGCCGGCGGCGGAGTACGAGCCACCGTGGAGGCTGCAGGTATTAAGGATATAGTGACTAAATCGATGGGCAGTTCCAACCCGCTAAACGTGGTCAGAGCGACCATGCTGGCCCTTGGTCAATTGAAGGACCCGAAGCAGGAAGTAGCAAGGAGAAAGTTGGTGGCTGCAGGTGGTGAGGAGGCCGGTGGCTAAACTGCGTGTCACTTGGGAAAAAAGCGCCATCGGTTACAACAAAAGGCAGCGAATGACCCTTAAGGCACTGGGCTTTCGCTCGCTGAACCAGACGATCATCCATGCTGATTCGCCAGCGATCCGCGGTATGGTGAACAAGGTCAGGCACCTAGTCCGGGTGGAAGAGGTCGCTGACGAGTAAACCCTCATGGAGAGATGTCGACCAACGAACCATGAAAATCGATGTGCCAGATGCCGTTCGTGGTGAGCCCCTCGGCTCGGCTCAGGACAGGCTTGTCGAACCATGAACGGCCCCCCGCGTACGCGGGGGCTCAGGGCGAACGAAGGAAATTCTATTCTCAGGGCAAAAGATGAGGCAAAATCAACTCAGTCCGAAATCAGGGTCAAAACGCGGCAGAAAGCGAGTTGGTCGTGGTGTCGGCAGCGGACACGGTACCTATTCTTGCCGCGGATGCAAGGGGCAAAAAGCGCGCTCAGGGGGAGGGGTAAATCCACGGTTCGAGGGTGGCCAGACCCCTTTGGTCAAGCGCTTGCCCTCCAAACGTGGCTTCACCAATATCTTCAAGACCGATTATGCTTTGGTGAACCTGCGGCGGCTGCGAATCTTCGAAGAGGGTATCGAGGTAACACCGCAGAAACTTGTTGATGTTGGGCTCGTGCCCTCGCTTAAGAAGCCAATCAAGATCCTCGGCGATGGCGAGATTCAGCATCCTCTGGTGGTAAAGGCTGATAAATTCACCCAAACCGCTAAGCGAAAGATAGAAGCCTCTGGTGGCAGAGCGGAGGAGATTTAGGGGATAGCGGGGAAGATGCGACAACCACAAGCAACTTCAAGACCACGATTGTTTCAGGCTGTGATAGATGCCTTTAGCCTCCCTGACCTGAGGTGGAAGTTGCTTTTCACCCTCGCCATGTTGGTCGTCTTTCGTTTTGTGGCCCATGTCCCCATTCCCGCGGTGGATTCAGGGGCACTGGGAGCGCTAACCAGCGGTGAAGAGCAACTGCCCGCCCTCCTGGGCATGCTTGACATCTTCAGCGGCGGGGCGCTGAGGAACGTAAGCATAGCTATGCTCGGCGTTTACCCCTATATTACCTCCTCGATTATTATGCAGCTTCTAGTGCCGGTGATCCCCCGCCTGCAGGCGCTCTCCCGAGAAGGGGAAGAGGGGCGCAGGAAGATAAACCAGTATACGCACTGGCTGATGGTACCTATGTGCTTGCTCCAGGGCTATGGGCAACTGGTGGTATTACAGAGAACTACAATTAATGTCAATGGCGTGGAGACTCCACTCGTGAGCGGGATAGGCCTCTCTGGTGACCTGTGGCTATCCACCCTTGCCATGCTGTTTACGCTGACTGCGGGCACCGTTTTCCTTGTGTGGCTGGGGGAGCGCATAACCGAGAGGGGCATCGGCAATGGCATATCCATCATAATCTTCGGCGGCATTGTCTCGGCCTTACCGATGAATATCTGGCGGAGTCAGGAGACTGCGGGCCTCGGTGGCTTGATCACGCTGGTCGCATTATTGCTGGCCATTGCTTTCTTTATAGTGTTTGTCAACGAGGCAGTGCGCCGGATCCCTGTCCAGTATTCGCGCAGCCTGTTTCGCGGCGGCAGGATGTACCGACAGTCGGGAGGGACCCATATCCCGCTCAGGGTAAACTCGGCGGGGATGATCCCTCTGATCTTCGCCTACGCGATTTTGATGTTCCCGGCAGCCGTGGCCAGCTATTTCGGGGCCACTTTCGTCCAAGACTTATTGGGCGTGGATGGGTATATCTACTGGGCACTTCTGTTTCTCCTTGTTGTTGGGTTCACTTTCTTCTATACTATGGTGATCTTCCAGCAGCAGAACCTGGCCGAGACTTTGCAGCGGCAGGGTGGCTTTGTCCCGGGTATCCGCCCCGGGCGCCCCACCGGCGAATTCCTGAACCGGGTTATCACGCGCATTACTTGGGGCGGGTCGTTCTTCCTCGCCTCTATAGCGGTGTCACCTCTGTTGGCGCGGTGGCTGGTGGGAGGAGCAGTCGGTACCACCCTTATGCTCATCTCTGCCGCTGGTCTTTTGATCGTCGTGGGCGTAGTTCTGGACACCATGAGGCAGATCGAAGCGCAGCTTCTGATGCGCCAGTACGAAGGTTTCATCAAATGAGTAGGGGAGAGCAGTTGCATGTGATTCTTTTGGGGGCCCCTGGGGCGGGCAAGGGAACTCAAGCGGTTGAGATTTCTCAAAGGCTGGGGCTGGCTCATGTAGCGTCCGGTGATCTCTTTCGCCAGGAGCAAGATAGCGGGAGCGAGTTGGGAAAAGTCGCCAAGTCTTATATGGAAAAGGGCCTCCTTGTCCCTGATGAGGTAACTGTTGGGATGATTTTGGGCAGGATCGCCGCTCCCGATTGTGCCAAGGGGATTCTGTTGGATGGTTTTCCCAGAACATTAGAGCAGGCAAAGGCGTTGGAGCAGGCGTTGGCAGAAGAGAATAAGGGCATTGATCTAGTGTTGTATATCAAGGTCTCAAATGAGGAGCTTTTAAGGCGCTTAAGCGGGCGCTGGATCTGCCGCAACTGTCAGGCCCCTTATAACATTGTTGAGGTGCCACCAAAGGTAGCGGGCAAGTGCGATCAGTGTAGTGGCGAGCTTTATCAGCGTGCTGATGACACGGAGGAGACGGCGAGGAAGCGCCTTGATGTCTATTTCGCCCAGACTATGCCTCTCATAGAGTACTACATTAAGGCGGGCAAGTTGGTGGAGATCAACGGTGAGAAGGGGATCGAGGCGGTTGGCGAAGATCTGATCGCCGCTATTGAGGCAGGGATTGTGCGATGACCCAGATCAGACATGAAATGGGAATAATACTGAAATCACCGCGAGAAATCACTCAAATGCGGGAAGCAGGTCGGGTTGCAGCTGGGGTCCTTAAGGCAGTGGCCAGGGAAGTGAAATCGGGTGTTACCACTGCCGAACTGGATGATATTGCCGCAAATGAGGTGGAGAAGCGCGGTGCTGTTGCCTCGTTCAAAGGATATCGCGGTTTCCCGGCATCCATCTGTACCTCAGTGAATGAAGAGGTCGTTCATGGCATACCTGGAAACCGAGTGCTTAAGGAGGGGGACATAATCTCCCTCGATTTCGGGGCGCAGTTGAATGGCTTTCATGGCGATGCCGCGATGACGGTGGGGGTGGGGAGGATAAGCTCCAAGGCTCGGAAGATCATCGACGCTGCCAAAGGCGCTTTGATCGCGGGCATTGCTGCTGCCAAGAATGGTGCCAGATTGGGAGATGTGTCGGCGGCGATCCAGGGCCATGTTGAAGCGAGAGGCTTCTCTGTAGTGAGAGAATATGTGGGGCATGGCATTGGCCGGGAATTGCATGAAGACCCTCAAATTCCCAATTTTGGTATCGCCGGCGAAGGGCCTGTGCTGCAAAAGGGTATGACCATGGCCCTGGAGCCCATGCTCAATGCTGGGGTGTGGCAGACTAGGGTGGCTGAGGATAAGTGGACAGTCGTTACCGCTGATGGTAAACTATCCGCACACTTTGAGTATACTATTGCAATTGATGATAATGGGCCAGAGATACTGACTGAACTCTAGGATTTTCTAGGGGGGTGATCCGCAAGCCTATGCCAAAAAAGGAAGCTATTGAGGTTGAGGGGACGGTGGTTGAGCCTTTGCCCAATGCTATGTTCCGTGTGGAGCTTCCCAACGGGCACCGGGTTCTGGCGCATGCCTCGGGAAAAATGAGACTTCACTTTATAAGGATACTGCGTGGTGACAGGGTCTTGGTGGAACTCTCGCCGTATGATCTGTCACGGGGAAGAATTACCTATCGCTTTAAGTGATAACCTTAGAGAATTGCAGGGCGGGTATGATGAAGGTGAAAGCCTCGGTTAAGGCTCGTTGCGAGAAGTGTAAGATTGTAAAGCGCAAAGGCGTGGTTAGAGTTATTTGTTCTAATCCTAGACATAGACAAAGGCAAGGTTAGTCTTTCTCAGGAGGGGGTAATGGCGCGTATTGCTGGCGTCGATATACCTAAAGACAAGAGGGTGGAGATAGCGTTACGCTATATCTTTGGCATCGGGCCTACCTTGAGCCGGAGGGTATTGGAGCAGACGGGGATCAGCCCGGATATCAAGGTCAAGGATCTCACTGATGATGAGGTAAACCGCATACGCGAGGTCATCGACAAGGGATATAGGGTAGAAGGCAGCCTCAGGAAGGAGATCAATTTCAACATCAAGCGGTTTATCGACATCGGATGCTACCGTGGCATCAGGCATCGGCGAGGGCTGCCGGTTCATGGGCAGCGGACTCGGACGAATGCCCGCACTAAACGAGGGGCTCGCAGAACGGTAGCTGGCAGAGGCAGGCGACGTGGCATGACCAAGAGATAAATGGAGGTGACCCATGGCTAAGAGAAAACCAACCCGGCTTAGGAAGCGTGAGAGGAAAGCGATTCCGCGTGGACGCGCTTATATCCAATCTACCTTCAACAATACGATAATCACCCTTACTGATCCCCAGGGCAATGTCATCGCGTGGGGCAGTTCGGGCACTGCAGGGTTCAAAGGGTCGCGCAAGGGGACAGCCTATGCAGCGCAGCGGGCAGCCGAGGCTACGGCGAAGCGGGGGATGGAACACGGCCTGCGCCAGGTCGATGTCTATGTCAGGGGGCCGGGAAGTGGGCGTGAGGCGGCAATTCGTTCGCTTCAAGCCGCAGGTCTCAATATCAGTAGCATCAGGGATGTAACACCGATTCCTCATAATGGCTGCCGTCCCCCGAAGAGGAGACGTATATAGAGGAGGTTTGAGATGGCCCGTTATACTGGGCCGGCTTGTCGGATTTGTCGACGTCACGGTGAGAAGCTAATCCTTAAGGGGGCCAAGTGTCTCACGCCTAAGTGCCCTGTGGTGCGGCGGCATAGTCCTCCCGGACAGCACGGTAGTGCTCGCCGCAAGGTCTCCGAGTATAGCTTGCAGCTGAAGGAGAAGCAAAAGACGCGTTACATTTATGGCGTGCTCGAACGCCAATTTCGGAGGCATTTCGCTGAAGCTGAGCGGCGTCCCGGTCTCAGCGGGGAGAACCTGCTACAAATACTGGAAATGAGGCTGGACAATATAGTTTATCGCTTGGGCTTTGCTGATTCTCGCCGCCAAGCAAGACAACTCGTGCAGCATGGGCATATCACTGTCAACGGGCGTGTGACCACTATTCCGTCGTATCATGCCAAGGAGGGTGACGTCATCACTTGGAAGGAAGGCAGCTCCAAAACCGTGCTATATCAGATGGTGGCTAAGGATATCGAGAGCAAATTCATCCCAGGCTGGCTGAGTTTGGATCAAAGCAGTCTCTCGGGGCAGGTGCTTTCTGCTCCAGGGCGTAGCGAGATAGACTCTACCATTGATGAGCGGCTCATTGTGGCATTTTACTCAAGATAAATCTCTAATCGTTTCGCTGAGGAGGCAGTGTGTTGGAGGAACGTGTAACTCCTAGAATAGAATGCGTAGATAGCTCCGAGAACTACGGAAGGTTTGTTATCGAGCCCTTAGACCCCGGCTTCGGGGTCACCTTGGGCAATAGCTTGCGCCGCGTGCTGCTCAGCTCGCTTCTCGGGGCGGCGGTAACTGCGGTCAAGATCGAGGGGGTGCAGCACGAGTTTGCAACCATACCCCACGTAAAGGAAGATGTTATAGAATTCCTGCTCAATGTCAAGGAACTGCGACTCAGGGCTCTCTCTGATCGGCCGGGGAGGCTATTCCTCGAGGTCAAGGGTGAGGGGACCGTTTGTGCCGGTGATATCAAGCCGTCTGCCGACTTCGAAATTGTAAACCCTGAACTCCATCTTGCCACACTCGACTCGCCTGATGCGTACCTAGACATTGTGTTCTACGTGGAGCAGGGTAAGGGGTATGTGCCTGCTGGTCGCGGGGATGGTTTGCCTCTCGGGGTCATACCAGTGGACGCTATTTACACCCCGGTGCGCAGGGTGAACTACAGTGTGGAGAAAACCCGCGTTGGCCAGGTGAGCAACTATGACCGGCTGATCCTGGAAGTGTGGACCGATGGTACCACTTCGCCAAGCGACGCACTCTCAGGGAGCGCTGAGATTCTGGTCACCCACTTTTCGCTGTTCTACGACTTGGGGAAGGTCCCTGAAGAGGGCGAAAAGCCGCTTGCTCCTGCTATCCCGCCGGAGCAATACGAAATACCATTGGAACAACTTGGTCTTTCAGCGCGCACCTTTAACTCCTTGCGCCGAAGCGGCATCACCAAAGTTGGGGAGCTCTTGGAGAAGAGCGATGACGAATTGCTTGGGCTGAGGAGCTTCGGCCAGAAGTCTCTGGAGGAGGTGAAGGAGCGACTTGATGCACTTGACCTGCACCCTCCACCCTCGGAGGAGGAGATAGAATCGCCTGAGGGTGAAGCTGAGACTATTGCTGGGGAGGGAACCAGGATTGACGAGGACATAGCCCATATGGAGAATTAGTCTGCTGGAAGAGGTTCTTGTCCAGTGAGGAGAAGATGAGACATAGGGTAGCTGGTCGTAGACTGTCTAGGCCAACGGGCCACAGGATAGCACTTTATAGGAACTTGGTAACTGACCTCTTGCGCTATGAGAAGATCGTTACCACCGAGGCCAAGGCTAAGGAAGCACGGTCTCTGGCGGAGAAGGTGATTACCTGGGGCAAGCAGGGGTCGCTACATGCTCGCCGCCAGGCTCTCTCGTTTGTGGGGGACAAGGACGTGGTGGACAAGGTATTCTCCGAGATCGGCCCAAGGTATGCCGATAGGCCAGGTGGCTACACCAGGGTGGTCAAGCTGGGGCCTCGGTTGGGAGACGGAGCTCCCATGGCACAATTGGAACTGGTTTAGATGGAGTCGCCACCACCCAGAAATCTGGCACTGGTTGTTGAATATGAGGGAACAAGGTATCACGGATCTCAATATCAAGTTGGTGTGCCAACAATTCAAGGGGAAATAGAGCGCGCTCTGGCAAAGGTAACCGGGGAGAGGATCCGAATAGTCAGTGCTGGCCGTACTGATGCGGGGGTTCATGCTAGGGGACAGGTTATTAGCTTTAAGACTTTTTCAACCCTGCACCCCCAGACTTTGGCTAGGGCTCTGAATTTTTATCTTCGGCCGGATATCGCCGTTAAGGCTGTTAGCAAGGTGGAAAGCAATTTTAATGCAAGGAGGGACGCACTTAGTCGCGAATATCGCTATAAAATCTTAAATAGGCCGGTACCGTCTCCCCTACACTGGAGATATGCTTATTTTGTGCCTGTGGCGCTTGATAGCGATGCCATGAACCAGGTCTGCCAGTATCTTGTGGGCAGCCATGATTTCGCTTCGTTCACTGGCCCGACGAGTCGGAGGACAGTGCGTGAGGTCTATAAAGCGGAGGTATCAAGAGAGGAAGAGTTGGTGTTTTTCGATATGGTGGCTAACTCTTTCTTGCCCAAGCAAGTACGTTGTACGGTGGGCTCTCTGATTAGAGTTGGGTTGGGCAAGCTAACGGCAGAGGAGTTTCAAAAGATAATGCAGGCGAAAAGGCCTGGACTGGCGGCACCTGTGGCGCCCCCTCAGGGCCTTTGTTTGATGAAGGTGAACTATCGCGAGAACAAGCTCAGCAAAGGGCAGTTGGATGAGAACCTATAGCACGAAAGCCTCTGATATCGAGCGCGACTGGTGGCTTATGGATGCCTCTGGGAAAATCCTGGGCAGGTTGGCATCGGAGGTTGCAAAGCTGCTCAAGGGCAAACATAAACCGATTTATTCGCCCCATCTCGATGTCGGCGACTATGTTATTGTAGTAAATGCGGCCAAAGTAAGGGTGACGGGCAGCAAGCTGACCCAGAAGATTTACTATCGTCATTCCGGATATCCGGGGGGTCTGAAAAGCATCAGCCTGAAAAGAATGATGGAGACTCATCCTACCAGGGTAATCGAGCATGCAGTAAAGGGGATGTTGCCGCACAATCGGCTGGGTGCTGCCATGTTCAAGAAGCTCAAGGTCTATCCTGGACCCGAGCATCCCCATCAGGGCCAGGTTAAAGCGACCGAGAAGGAGAGTTAGTTTGAGCGAGCAAGCTTATTTTCGGGGCACAGGGCGGCGAAAAGCAGCAGTGGCTCAGGTGAGGCTGATGGCAGGCAACGGCGCCATCATAGTCAATGGGAAGCCGTTCGAGGATATTTTCGGCATACTGCGGTTGCAGTCCACCATCCTTGAGCCACTTACGGTTACCGACACCCTAGGTAAATTCAATGCCATAGTCAAAGTGGGAGGTGGCGGCGTCTCAGCTCAGGCCGGAGCCATTCGCCTCGGCATAAGCCGTGCCCTGGTCATAATGGATGAAAGCCTCAAGCCCCTTCTTCGCAGCCACGGGCTACTCACCAGGGACGCTCGGGTGAAGGAACGGAAGAAGTACGGGCTGAAGAGGGCTCGCAAGGCGCGCCAGTACCGCAAGAGATAGTATCTCGCTGCAGCAAGTTAGATCAAGTCTCAGACTAGGCAAGCTGGGGGCAATTGATCTCTAGCTCCGTCCCAATGCGGAATAGTAGGGGCTCTATTCTTGAGCTAGCCTTTTACCCAGGTCAAACGCGTCTGATAGCGCGGTTGGGTGCTCCTTAATCGCGCCTCTCTTATCAACACCCCGAATGAGCAGCTCCTCGGCATACTTGACGCCAATGGCCTGGAAGAAGTATTTCACCGTCAGTATAGAGCCATCAAATAGTCGCTTGCCGCTGGTGGCTCCTACAGCGATAAATGCACCCCTTCTCGCAGAGTCTGGCGGGCTCTGTTTGAGGACGTATCTTCTTGCCCACAGTGCCTGGCAACGGTCGATGAGCGCCTTTACCTGAGCGGTAAGGCCGTAGAAAAACGTCGGCGATGCAACTATTACAACATCCGCCTCGAGGAGCTTGGGATATATATTATCCATGTCGTCTCGAATGATGCAATTGCCATCTCTAAGACAACCATAGTATTCCCGGCATGGTGCTATCTTGAGCTCATCGACTATGATCTTCTCGATCTCTGCTCCTTGACTGTGTGTTCCCCTGAAAGCCTCATCCAGCAATAGATCCGTATTACCTCTTATCCTCGGGCTTCCCATAATGCCTAGTGCTTTCAAGCTCACCTCCAGTGGAAGGATGCTGCAAGAGCCTTCTCAATAACAGTAGCAATACTATGCATATGCTGGCTGGTTGTCAACAAACGTAAGCGTTTGAGCCGTCAGCTCTCGGCTCTCAGCAAAACCTGTAGGGGCGTATGGCCATACCCCCTATCTTTTCAATTGAAAAACTGAATGCTGATAGCTTGCCATTAAGCTTTGCTATTCGCAACCCGAAGGTTTATAATCTTGCATCGGCTGGTCGGTCGGAACGAGGTTGGTCGACCCTGGCAACCATCTCGATCCAGATAATGGTGTAGAGACTTGCGCACGCGAGGAAGATAAGTAAGGGGGCACTAAGATGCAGGAACACACACCGACATATGATGAAGCGCTGTCCCTTCTAAAGGAGTTTAACAAGAGTGAGAGCCTGCTGAAGCATGCCTATTGCGTTGAGGGAGTGATGCGCCACATGGCCCGTAAGATGGGAGAGGACGAAGAGAAGTGGGGGGTCATTGGACTGGAGCATGACTTGGACTACGAACGTTTTCCGGAGCAGCACTGCAAGAAATCGCAGGAGATATTGGAGGAGCGTGGTTGGCCCAGGGAATACATACGGGCGATTGTATCTCATGGGTGGGGTATTTGCAGTGACGTTGAGCCGCAAACTAATATGGAGAAGACACTTTATGCTGTCGATGAACTAACTGGGCTTATTAAAGCGGTGGCGATAGTTCGACCGTCGAAAAGCGTGGCAGACCTGGAGGCAAAGTCGGTGATGAAGAAATGGAAGGACAAGTCGTTCGCTGCAGGTGTAAACCGCTCAGTAATTGAAGAGGGGACAGCGATGTTAGGTATGGAGCTGACGGATTTGGTCGGCGATGTGATTATGGGTATGCGTGGGGTTGCTGACAGGATAGGGCTATAGCATTTGGGGTCTTTGTTACCCGGTTGGGGGGATTGGGTGGTTGGACAGGAGAGCGGTGAAGGGAAAATGAAGACGGAGGCTGGACAAATGAAAGTAAGTCGAGTGGAGGAGATGAGGAATCTGGACCAAAGGGCCACGGAGGAGTTCGGCATCACCGAGCAGATTCTCATGGAAAATGCGGGTGAGGCCTCGTATTTGGTCATTCTGAAGGAATTTGGCGTGAAGGGAAAGGGATTCGTCCTTTTCTGCGGCGCTGGTAACAACGGAGGGGATGGATTTGTAGTCGCCAGAAAGATCCACTCCATGGGTGGAGAGGCGAGGGTCTTTCTACTGGGTGAAAGAGGTAAGCTAACGGGTGCGGCAAAGAGTAATTTTGACATTATCTCGAGGATGCCGATAGAGATCCGCGATGTCGGGTCGATCGAGCAGCTGGAAGGAGCCGCATCTCACTGTGATGCCGTCGTCGATGCCATATTCGGAACAGGCCTTATGAGGGAGACCTCAGGAATATATAAGGCTGCCATTGAGTTGATAAATGAGAGCAAGAAGAAAGTCTTCAGCCTTGACATCCCTTCGGGCGTAAACGGTGATACGGGGGAGGTGATGGGTGCGGCTGTGAAGAGCGACTATACCATAAGCTATGGACTTCCCAAAATAGGGAACATGCTATATCCGGGGTTTGACTTATGCGGCAAGCTCTACATATCTCATATTTCTTTCCCGCCGTCTCTCTATAACGCAGATTCCATAAGAGTTCATGTAGGTGACCTTGTTAAGCTCCCTCAAAGGTATAAGGACACGCACAAGGGGAGCTATGGCAGGGCTCTCTTTATCTCCGGCTCTTCAAGCTACTTAGGCGCGCCTTATTTCTCGGCCCTTTCCTTCCTCAAAGCTGGGGGTGGACTTTCTTACCTTGCGACGCCGCAGTCCATCTCACCATTCTTGGCAAGCAAAGGAAGCGAGGTTGTCTTTCTTCCGCAGATAGAGACGGGTTCGGGAAGTTTAGCCCTGGAAAGCAAGGAGGAGCTCCTTGAGTTCTCGAAGGGTGTAGACATAGTAATTCTGGGACCCGGCCTTTCTCTCAACTCGGAGACTCAGGAGCTAATAAGGGAGCTGGTGAAGCGCATCGAAGTTCCCCTGCTTGTAGATGGCGATGGGATCACCGCAATTGCTGGTGAGATAGAGCTTGTCAAAGCGAGAAAGGCTCCAACAATACTTACGCCACACAGCGGCGAGATGGCCCGGATCACCAAGATGGGAGTAAGTGAAGTAAACAAAGACAAGATCAA
>JAUXAX010000007.1 GCA_030619685.1 Dehalococcoidia bacterium | reverse complement strand
AGCTTCTCTATCAGGGCTGTCTTAAACGCTCGGTCGTGCTCACCGGTCTTAGGGCGCATTCTAACTTGCCTTACTGACACGGTTGCTTGTCGCTTATGGGCCTCTCTTTCTTTCTTCTGTTGCTCATACTTGAACTTGCCGTAATCGAGCATACGACATACCGGCGGTTGAGCGGTAGGTGCTACCTCGACCAGATCGACATCGCGCTCCTGGGCGAGCTTGAGGGCCTCACTGGTAGGCATGATGCCCAGTTGCTCACCGGTGTCTCCGATCACCCGGACCTCTTTGGCCCTGATCATTCCGTTGATTCGATACTGTTTACTTATGCGCTCCCGCGCAGTGTAGTGTTTAACTATACTCCCCCTCCCCGAAACAAGCTAGGCTTCCTTATAACACAATCCCCTTAAGAAATCAAACGGTTCCCTTTGATGCTACCGCTGCCTTTACTATGGCCTTGAACTCGGAGAGCGGCTGAGCCTTTAGGTTCTGGCCGTCGCGCAGCCGAACTGTGACAGTGGAGCTGGCCACTTCCTCATTGCCAATAATTAGCATATAGGGCACCTTTTGGAGTTGGGCATCGCGTATCTTCAAGTTCATTCGCTCGCTGCGTTCATCTATCTCGACCCTTATTTCCTCGCCCTTAAGATCGAGGGCTACTTTGCGGGCATAGTCCAGATTCTGGTCGGTTATGGGAATCACCACTGCTTGCACTGGGGCAAGCCATGTGGGGAATGCGCCGCCATAATGCTCGATAAGGCAGCCCAGAAAGCGTTCCATGCTTCCCAGAACAGTGCGATGTATCATGACTACCCGGTGCTCGAGTCCGTCGTCGCCGATGTAATTGACGTCGAACCGCTCCGGTAGGTTGAAATCCACCTGGGTTGTGGGTCCCTGCCAGGTTCGTCCCAGAGAATCCCTGAGAGATATGTCGATCTTGGGGCCATAGAAAACGCCCTCCCCAGGGTCTACAGTGTAATCTATTTGGAGGCGATTGAGGGCTCTTTTCAGTGTCTCGGTTGCCTGATCCCAGGCTTCGATGGTTCCCGCGTATTTATCTGGGCGTGTGGAGAGTATGACGTCATACTCATTGAAGCCGAAGGTCTCGAGCATGAAGCAGGCGAATTCTACTACTCCCACTACTTCGTCCTCCAGTTGATCGGGGCGGCAGAATATGTGGGCATCATCCTGAGTGAAGCCCCGCACTCGGGTTAGGCCATGGAGGACGCCGGATCTCTCCCAGCGGTAAACGGTGCCGAGCTCTGCCCAGCGCAGCGGCAACTGGCGATAGCTACGGAGCTGTGTCTTATAAATCAGGATGTGCCCCGGGCAATTCATTGGCTTTACAAGGTAGCCTTGACCCTCGACGTCCATAGGCGGGTACATGCTATCCCGGTAGAACTCCAGATGTCCGCTGGTCCGCCAAAGGTCAATCTTGGCGAGGTGAGGACCGTATACGATGTCATAACCCCGTTTGACGTGTTCGCCCCTCCAGAAATCCTCGATTGCGTTTCGGATCACGGCTCCCTTTGGATGCCAGTAGACGAGGCCTGCTCCTGCCTCCTCGTGGAAGCTGAACAAGTCAAGCGCCTTGCCCAGCTTCCTGTGGTCTCGCTTTGCCGCCTCATCGATCTTCTTCAGATGGCTTTCCAACTCTTCCTTGGTATCGAAAGCGGTGCCGTAGATCCTTTGCAGCATCGGACGGTGTTCATCGCCCCTCCAGTAGGCGCCAGCAACGCTCAGCAGCTTGATCGCTTTGACGTCCCCGGTTGATGCTACATGAGGTCCGCGACAGAGGTCGACGAAGGAACCCTGCCGGTAAACTGTTACCGTCTCGTCGGTCAGTTCATCGATTAGCTCAAGCTTATAGGGCTGAGAGCCGAACATCTCGCGGGCTGTCGCTTTATCTACTTCTTCCCGAAGGAAAGGGGAATTTGAGGCTATGATCTCGTGCATCTTGGACTCGATGGCACTCAGGTCTTCAGGGGTAAGTGAACGTGGTAGGTCGAAATCATAGTAGAAGCCGTCAGTAGTGGCGGGGCCTATGCCGAATTTGACTTGGGAGAACTGCAAGGACACCGCCTCGGCCATGATATGAGCCGCCGAGTGGCGCATGGCCTCCAGCCGCTCTGCTTCTTCGGCTTCATTAGTCTTCTTGACTGTCAACATTAATCCTCGGGCATAATCCTAAAGCAGAACCTCCCGCATAGAACGAGAGGCTCTAATGATTCTACACTGCTATTCAACGGAAATTGATACAAGCTCGTTCTAGAATAATGGGCGATACTGGATTTGAACCAGTGACCTCTGCGATGTCAACGCAGCGCTCTTACCCCTGAGCTAACCGCCCTTGCCAGCATCATTAGAATATAGCCCAAAGGCTCAACTTTGTCAACGTTCTTGACAGTGAGGTTCGACATGAGTTAGAATAGAGGCCACGCAGGGAGTAGGGCATGATCGAGATGACCATTGAGAGTATACGTGTAAGTATGCTAAATTATCAGCGGGTTGTGATCCTTAAGGAGAAGACGTCGGAACGCTATCTGCCTATCTGGATTGGGCCTGCGGAGGCTGATGCCATAGCCGTCAAGCTCCAGGAATACCAAGTGCCCCGTCCCCTGACTCACGACCTTTTGGGCAACATTATCGGAGCCCTGGGGGCCGCTGTCAGCTCGATCATTGTGTGTGACCTTCGAAACGATACCTTCTTCGCCAAGATTGTCCTATCGGTCGATGGCAAGCAGGTAGAGATCGATTCTCGCCCCAGCGATGCCATTGCTTTGGCAGTAAGGGTCAAAGTGCCCATCTTCGCTGAGGAAATTGTGCTCGATAAGGCGGGGATAATTATCGACCCGGAGACTGGGAAGCCGACTCCGGCGCGCGACATTCCGCCGGAGGAACTGGAGAAAATGTCCGCATTCCGCGATTTTATAGAGGGCCTCGATCTCTCGGACTTCGAAAAGGGCAAGCCGGGCGCTTAGGTTCTAGGGCGTTCTTTGTTAGCTGCTTGAGGGAGGTAATAAGCGATGCGCGAGGCATTCCTGAAGCGATTGTTCTCCAAGGTCAGTTGTGGTATTTGCGGTCAGAAATATGATGTGTCAAATATCAAGATTCTTGACCAGGAGGAGGGCCTTTGGGTTCTCAGCGTCTACTGCAGTTCCTGTGGAACTCAGGGGTTGATCGCTGCTGTTGTCCATGAGGGCAATATCACCGACGTTATCACCGACCTCACCGAAGCCGAGTACGAACGGTTTATTGGTAGCGAAGCGGTGGGGGTGGACGATGTTCTGGAAATGCATAACTTCTTGAAGGGGTTCGACGGAGACTTCACGAGTTTGTTCCCTGAGGAGTAGAAATCCTTCTGGCACTGGTAAAGTTGGAGGCATTGATTGTCTGTAGGGGCGACCCGCCGGGTCGCCCCTACAGAATTTGAGGGGCAACGGATGATCATTGTCGGTCTTACAGGTGGCATTGCGAGCGGCAAGAGTACTGTATCCCAGATGCTCTCGGAACTGGGAGCGATAGTTATTGATGCCGACAAGGTAGGGCACGAGGCTTTTCGTCCTCACAGCGATGCCTGGCGGGGGGTGGTGGCTATCTTTGGCAGTAGCATCCTGGGACCAAACGAGGAGATCGACCGAGGCAAGCTCGCGGACATCGTCTTTAATGATCCCAAGGCCCTTGAGCAGCTCAACAGGATAATGCATCCTCTGATGTATCAGATAGTGGAGCAGAGAATTGAAGCCCTGCGTCGCCAGCGGGTCGAGGTGGTGGTTCTAGAGGCCGCGCTGCTTATCGAGGCCAACTGGACCGACCTCGTAGATCAGGTCTGGGTTACGGTAGCCCCGGAGGCCGATGTAATTGATCGCCTCCGCAGCCAGAAGGGGTTCACTGAGGAGCAGGCAAGAGCACGGATCAACTCTCAAATGTCTATAGCCGAAAGATCAAAATACGCTGATGTGGTGATCGAAAACGATTCCGATCTCGATACGCTCAGGGAGAAGGTCGAGGGGCTTTGGCAGAAGATTCGGTTCTCAGAAAACAATCAGGCTGGTGCTTGTGTTGACTAGTGAAGCACCCTGGAGGCAGGCAATTAAGGAGATCCTGTCTCAAAGGCAGAGGCAGGTAATCACAAGAGAGGGCCTGAAACCTTCGGCGGTGCTGGTTCTCATCTATGAAAAGATGGGGGAGCATTATATTGTGCTTACCAAGAGAACACAGGACGTAGAGCATCATAAGGGGCAGATGTCCTTTCCCGGTGGAGCTTACGACGAGGGCGACGGCGACCTGAAGACCACCGCCCTTAGAGAGGCATTTGAGGAGATCGGAGTTCGTGGCGAGGATGTCGAGATCCTGGGTAATCTGGATGATCGGGCAACTATAACCAGCAGTTTCGTCATTACGCCTTTTGTTGGCGCTATCTCCTATCCCTATCGGTTCAGGGTGAATCAAAAGGAAGTTGAGGAGTTGATCGAGGCGCCTGTGGCAGTGCTCTTGAACCCAGACCGCCCTAGCTCTCAAACCAGGGGTTCCGAAGGCAAGCTCCGGCCCCAGGGTTATTATTATCACTTCGGGGACTACAATATCACGGGGATCACTGCCTTAATACTGAAGCAATTTCTGGAATTGGTTTTCGGCTAAGGTCAGCTAGGCTAGCCCCAGTCGAGCAGAAACTGCCGCAGCTTAAAAAGAGCAGAGAAAACAGCGCGGCGCTTTATCTCCTGGCGACGGGGTGGATATAGAACGGAGAGCGAACCTCTTTTCCCCTCAGCATCGATAGCGATGTGAACAGTGCCCACAGGCTTTCCCTCGACCTCGGCAGGCCCCGCCACCCCGGTGATGCCGATCCCGATATCAGCCTCCAGCCTGAGACGCGCTGCCTTGGCCATCGCCGCTGCCACTTCGGGGCCTACGGTCCCGTGTCCAGCCAGCAACGCAGGATCAACTCCAAAGTCAGTTTTCATCTGTGCCGAGTAGGCAACCAGCCCCCCTTTGAAATAGTCAGAACTCCCGGGGACATCCGTTATGGTGCTGGCCAGGAGCCCTCCGGTGCAGGACTCCATAGTAGCCAGGCTCAGTCTTTTCTCCCTGAGCATAGCGCCGACCAGGTCTTCCAGGGTATCTTCATCGTATCCCCAGATAGCCGAGCCCAGGATGTTCTGTAGCTGCTCCTCCGCTTGAGCGATCATCTCCTCCGCCTTTGCCCGTTCTCGATCCTTGGCGGTGAGGCGAAGCTGTATGCCGTCGAGCTTGGCATAGACTGCAAGCGTGGGGTTTGTTGAGGAGAGGAGCGGGCTCACCATCTCGTCTACCTTGGCCTCGGTTAGCCCCAGGGTCTTTATGGTGCGCGAGATGATCACCTCGCCACTCAGCTTTTGCTTGAGTTTGGGCCTTATCTCCTTCTCCCACATTTGCTTCATTTCCCCGGGGGGCCCTGGCATTGCCAGGATCACCTTCCCCCCATGCTCCACCCACCACCCGGGTGCGGTGCCTTGTAGATTGGGGACAGCTCGTGCCGAGGGTATGAGGTTTGCCTGCTTGATATTGCGTTCGGGCATTTCGTAGCCTATCTTCTGGAACATGTCCCTGATCCATTGCTCGAGTTCGGGGTCAACCCTCATCTCCTCGCCGAGCAGCTCGGCTATGGCCTCGCGGGTCACATCGTCCTCGGTGGGTCCCAAGCCTCCCGTGGTCATGATGATGTCGGAGCGATCACAGGCTCGCTGCAAGGCATCTACCAGCCTGTTGCGGTTGTCACCTACCTGGGTGTTCCAAGAGAGGTCGATGCCCAAGAGGGGCAGTTCGGAGGCAAGATAGGGAGCATTGGTATCGGTTATCTGTCCCAGGAGGAGCTCGGTGCCGACGGAGATGATCTCAGCTTTCATGGCTTATTCCTTGACTCCTCTCCCCCTCCCCCTAACCCCCTCCCTCCAGGGGAGGGGGAACCGAAGCAGCACTGGGAGATTCTTATGCTCGCTGTGGATGTTTTCATCCACAGCAAACCTCGGTCATTTTCCCCAGCATTATCAGTCGCTCAGGGCTCCGCTCAGGATGACGGTGTCATTTGAGCGGATATGGTCCCACCCTTCGTGTTTCACTGGATGCTCTATAGGCAGTTTACTCGAGATTGGCGAAAAAGCCAACTAGGTAGCTTAAGGGGTCAATATCAATAAGTCTTAGCTTGGTATTCAGACTAGCCACTTAGCTCGTTCAAATCGCCCTTGGCTCCCGAAGTCACCTGATAAGTAGAAATGCGGGTTTCGGTTTTGAAGCAGTGTTTGCTTTTGCCCGGCCAAGCCCTGATATTTGTACAAAACGTCAAGAAGTTTAGCTCTGCGAATATGATTTCCTTTTCTTTGATCTGGGCGGACAATCGACCATATGCCGATTCCCCATATCACATATGTTCATCCTGCCTCCGTTTCAAATCACCACTTCCCACAATGGCTCACTATAGACTTCTTGTGGTAGTATAAATATCGCAGGTGAACATCTCAAGTGGTGCCGAGCACGCTAGGTAAGAGCCAGCGACTGACAAAGGGGGTAGAAGGTGGAAACGCCGGCGACAACTTATTCTAGGATCGAGCGGATGAAGCGAAAGCTGCTTTCCTCCCCTTACGAGGTCTGTATCGAGAGGGCTCGCCTCTATACGAAAAGCTATCAGCAAACGGACGGCCAGCCATCAGCTATAAGGGCGGCAACAGCCTTGGCTAAGACGCTTGCTGAGATGACTATCCACATCGACGAAGAGGAGCTCATTGTCGGCAATAGAACGAGCAAGCGCCTGGCTGGAGTAATCCCTGTAGAGCGTGGTGATATTAACGCTGTCCTGGAGATGGACATGGACACGATGGGAAAGAGGAAACGTCCCTTTATGCTAAGCGAGGACGATAGGAGGGCCTTGAGGGAGGAAATCCTGCCCTACTGGAAGGGGAAAACGATCCGAGACAAGAAAGCCTCCCTATGGGCTGAAAGGGGCTTAATGAAAGTAAGAGGCCTCGGCGAAATCGATAGAAATTGCCCAAACCTTGCCACGGACATATTCGATGTCCAGGGGCATCTGGTGTTGGGACACGGGAACGTGATGCGTCAGGGTTTCAACGGAATCAAGGAGGAGGCAAAGGAGCACCTGGAGAAACTGCAAACAGACAATCCTGACGAGAGGAAGAAGGCCGACTTCCTCCAGGCAGTGATCATCTGCTCCGCGGGCGCTATCGCCTTCGCTCACAGGTTTGCTGAGGAGGCAGTGAAACTGGCGGGGGAGGAAACAAACCCAAGGAGAAGGGGTGAACTGCTAAGTATAGCGGAGAATTGTCGCTGGATTCCCGCCAACCCCCCCAGAACATTCTACGAGGCCCTGCAGTGTCTTTGGTTTACTCAGGTGATCGCCCAAATCAGCTATGGCATGGCTGGGACATTCGCCCTTGGCAGGATTGATCAATACCTCTATCCATTCTACAAGAGAGATGTTGAGGAGGGCATAATCACCAAAGAAGAGGCTCAGGAGCTTATTGAGGAGCTGGAACTCAAGCTGACATCAAACATACTGTTGCTGCCTGAAGCCGGGCTCGAGGTTTCAAGCACACTAGGCACAAGCCCACAGCCAATAACCATAGGCGGCCAGACCCGAGATGGTAAGGATGCCACCAACGAATTGTCCTACATGATCTTGGAAGCATCCGAGAAACTGAAGGCCGTCATCAACAACCTGGCGATAAGGATTCATGGCAAGACCGCTGAGGATTTCCTGCTGAGGGCATGCCAGGTCTATAGGTCAACTTCAGGGCAGGCATTCTACAACGATGAACTAATCATCCCAGCCCTACTCAGCGACGGATACAGCTTGGAAGACGCTAGAGATTACGCCATCGTTGGCTGCGTTGAGCCTACGGGCTCTGGGGACACCTTTGCCTGTACCGGCGGCAACGACCTTAAGCTCGGAGGGGTCTTGGAGATGGTGCTCACCAATGGCGATTATCGCCTGCTGGGCGGGCAGGGGCTGCGCACAGGAGACGCCAAAAGGTTCAAGACCTTCGATGAGGTAATGGATGCCTTCCGCAAGCAGCTAGAGCATAATGTGAACCTGGCAGTCGATGCGGTGAACGTAAAGGACACCATCTACCAAGCGGAATTCCCCGCACCGTTCGTCTCCGCCACTCTGATGGGCTGTGTTGAAAGCGGCAGGGACGCAACGGATGGTGGAGCGCGCTACAACTTTGGCTCAATCACAGCAAGGGGGTTAGGGACTACTGCAGACTCGCTGGCAGCGATCAAGAAACTCGTCTTTGATGACCAAGTGCTCACCATGTCGGAGCTAGTTGAGCTGCTGGAAACGGACTTCGAAGGAAAAGATGACATGCAGCATCTATTAATCAACCGAGCTCCCAAGTACGGAAACGATGACGACTATGTAGACCTCTTGGCGAAGGAGATTGCTAAGCTCTTCTGTCAGGAGGTGACCAAGCACCAGAGCATCAGGGGAGGGCACTTCAGACCATCATTTTATTCCTATGGAACCCATGTCCTCGACGGTAAGTTCCTGGGTGCCACCCCTGATGGGAGAATGGCAGGAGAAGCGATATCAAACGGGATATCTCCTACCAACGCTCGGGAGAGTAAAGGTCCAACGGCGGTGCTCAAGTCAGCGGCCAAACTGGAGCACAGGCTGATATCCAATGGGAATGCCTTGAATCTCAGACTCCTTCCCTCGCTGGTTCAGGATGAGGGCGTGCTGAGAAAGGTTGCGTCGTTGGTCAAGACCTATTTCCATTTAGGAGGCATGCACCTGCAGTTCAACGTGGTCTCCCGCCAAACGCTGGAAGATGCCCAAAAGCACCCGCAAAACTATACTGATTTGGTGGTCAGAGTCTCCGGGTACAGTGCCTTCTTCACCGACTTGGGCAAGTCTATCCAGGATGATATTATCGCGAGAACAGAGTTCGGTCATGGGAAGTAGGCTCGACCCGGCTATCCCCACCGAATAGCTGGCAAAACTAGCAGCGTTCTGGGCTGGTGCCAAGATAATCAGCGACTAGCTCCATGGCGCAGTATTGGCCACACATGCTGCAGCCAGCCCCCGAGGTATCGTGCTGGGCACGAGCTTTCCTTGCTCTGGTTGGATCCAGAGAGAGCTCGATCTGTTCTTTCCAGTCAAGGTTCTTGCGGGCGAGGGACATCCTCAGGTCCCAGTCCAGAGCGCCCTTCACTCCCTTTACGATGTCCCCGGCGTGGGCGGCGAGGCGGGTGGCGATTACACCCTCCCTTACATCCTCTGAGTCGGGGAGGGACAGGTGCTCTGAGGGGGTGACGTAGCAAAGGTAGTCTGCGCCGGCTGAGGCAGCGATAGCCCCACCGATTGCGGCGGTGATATGGTCATAGCCGGCGGCGACGTCGGTTACCAATGGGCCTAGCACGTAGAATGGCGCTCCCTTGCAGACTATCTTCTCCAGTTGTACGTTGGCTGCGATCTGATCCAGGGGCATGTGCCCCGGCCCCTCGACCATCACCTGTACCCCGGCTGCCCGACTTTGCTCCACCAGCTCTCCGATGGTTAGCAACTCTTCCATCTGGGAGCGGTCTGAGGCGTCTGCCAGGCTTCCAGGTCGGAGCCCGTCGCCCAGGCTGAGCGTGACGTCATACTTACGCGCGATCTCCAGCAGACGGTCGTAGTGCTCATATAGGGGGTTCTCTTGCTTGTTGTGAAGCATCCAGCCGATGATGAAGGCACCGCCGCGGGAAACTACGTCTGTTACTCTCGGCGATTTCCTCAGACGGCTTACCGCTTTTTGAGTTACGCCGCAGTGGACTGTCATGAAATCGACCCCGTCTTCTGCCTGCTCCTGGATCACGGCGAAAAGATGGTCAACCGGCATAGCTACTATTGATCCCCACCTGTTGATGGCCTCGATCCCTGCCTGATAGAGGGGAACAGTGCCCAACGGAAGGGAAGTAGAGGCGATGATAGCACGGCGGATAGCGCTGATATCGCCGCCGGTGCTCAAGTCCATTACCGTGTCAACCTGGGCAGAGGCTGCCGCTTGTAGCTTCTCCAGCTCGCTATTGACATCGCCGTAGTCCGAGGAAGTGCCGATGTTGGCATTGACCTTTGTGCACAGCCCCTTCCCAATTCCACAGGGATCTACCCCTTTGTGGTTTATGTTAGCCGGGATCACGATAGAGCCATCGGCCACCCTTGCGCGCACCGACTCCGGGTCAAGCCCCTCCTTCTCGGCGATAGCCCTCATCGCCGGCGATAAAGTGCCCTCTCGTGCCAATTCTAGTTGAGTCATCCCCATTCCCCCTGAAAGCAAAAGACCACGAACCCAGGTTCGCGGTCACTTTCTGTCTGTAGTATCCGCTTTCCTACGCTCGGATTACCGAGATCAGGTTCCAAGGGTTGGTGTCACTGCCACCTCTCAGCCTCTGAGCCCCCCTAGCGGTTCAATATTCACTTTCTTAGAGTATACATCGAATTCCGTTTGAATGCAAGCAGCATTATCCGAGCAGAACCCTATTTTAGGGGGCTGGACAGCGGGGGGGCTGATGTGCTAGAATAGGCGTTGTCGAAGACCGAAAGTTTAGAGAGGAGCGAGAAATCTCGCGAGGAGGTCACAAAGTGATCTGATGCAAGAAGTATCGCATATAAGCAGGGGGCCTCTATCCGCACTATCCGTGGGTGGATAGCATCTTGGTTTTCCCCTTATAGTCCTCCAGTAACCTCTCTTGGTCTTTAGTTCCCCTAAAACCCTTCTTTTCCGCAGCAACGCAGCGAATTACCCTCTATATTGGCAACACATGTCTTGGATTTGTTGGCGTAGAGGCACAAGCCCCTTAACCTGCTCCTTATGTATCAGATGAAAGAGGTGTGAACAAGATGGCCGTCATTAGTTACGAGGTTGATATGGAGATCGACACAAAGAGTGTATGTAGCTATCTAGGATATAGCGCTGATAGCGAGCCGCCGGCGCGTATCTCGTCTTTGATCGAGGAGTATGCAGAGGAGGCTCACCACCTTATTGTGCCTTCATTTTCATATGTCATCAGGGATATCGAGCTGGTTCAAGACTCCCGCGTTTTTGTAGAAGGTTCGGACGATCTTCTTTCTCATCTTATTGTCTTTGAAAGCGAGGTCATCGCCCGGTTGCTGAGACAATGCCGTAGGGTTGCGGTGTTGTTGGTGACAATAGGCAGTCACCTGGAGGAAATGACCAGCAAGCTAGCTGAGGATGGACTCATACTTCAGGCCTCTGTGCTGGATGCAATAGGATCGGATGCTGTTGAGAAGGTAGCTGATTTTGTTCAAAACATGATAGAGAAAGCAGCTCATGCGGAAGGGTTTGTCATTAGCAGGCGTTTCAGCCCTGGCTATTGTGACTGGGACATAAGCCAGCAGAGGGCAGTCTTCCGTGCAGTGACTGGTGATTCGGCAGGAGTTCACTTGACTGATCGGTGTCTAATGATCCCACAAAAGTCGATTTCAGGCATTATCGGCTTGGGACCCTCCGAGGGCAACGTAGAGGATTATAATCCGTGCAAGACCTGTGACAAAGACGATTGTCGGGGAAGAAGGTAGAATCTCAGGATATGGTTCGAAGAGGACTAGCAGGAGGTAGCTTCAAGCCCCTTACCGAAGAGGCCATACATAAGGTTCACCAGACCGCGATACAGGTAATCGAGGAAGTAGGCTTTCAGGTAAACTCAGATACTGCACTAGGACTTTTCAGGGGAGCGGGGGCCTCGGTAGACCACGAAAGGCGCTTGGTGCGCCTGCCTCAGAAAAAGGCCATGGAGCTCATAGGAACGGCACCGTCGGAGGTCAGGCTCTGTGGCCAGGATGAGAAGCACGACATTCTCCTCGGCGGAAACCGCGTCTATACAGGGACTGGGGGAACCGCTCTCTATGTGTACCGTCAGGAGACCGGGGAAAAGCAGTTGGCTACCCTGGACGACTTAAAGCGCATTGCCAAACTGGTCGATGGGCTAGATAATATTCATCTTTTCCTACTGCCTACCTACCCCAACGAGTTGCCCGTAGAGCAGGTGGATGTAAACCGCTTCTTTGCCGGTCTAGACAATCCCACCACGCATGTCATGGGAGGGCTTTTCACCTTCGATGGAGTTAAACAGGTGATACGGATGGCGGAGATCGTTGCTGGCTCTGGCGAGAGACTTCGCCAGCGCCCTATTATCTCCATGATAGCCTGCAGCATAAGCCCGCTGAAGATGGATGGGGAATACGGTGACTTCATCGCAGCCATTGCCAAAAGTGGCATACCCGTGGTCTGTCCTGCTGAGCCACTGTGCGGAGCTACCTCACCGGTGACGCTCGCTGGGAACCTGGTGATCCAGACCGTTGACTCCTTGATGGGCGTGATGCTTACCCAGATTGTCAATCCGGGGACACCGGTTATTCTTGGCTCGGTATCCAGCAACACGGATCTCAGGGACCTCAAGTATCTGGCTGGCTCCGTTGAAATGGGCCTCATCAATGCGGCTGGTGCCCAGATGGCCCAGTTCTACAAACTCCCCTTCTACGCCACTGGTGGCATGACCGACTCCAAGGTGTTGGACGCACAGAGTGGCTATGAATCTGCAATCACCACCCTGCTCTGCGCTCTGGCCGGTGCAAATTTCATTCACGATGCTGCAGGGCTGATGGAATTCGCTCTCACTGTCTCCTACGAGAAGTATGTCATAGATAACGAGATACTGGGAATGGTAATGAGGGCGGTCGAGGGCATAAAGGTAAACGAAGACACGCTGGCCTTTGATCTCATCAAAGATGTGGGCCCAGGGGGCAATTTCGTCACTGCAAAGCATACCAGGCGGTTTATGCGGAGCGAGCACTATGAACCCTCCCTTAGCAATAGGGATAGCAGGGAGGATTGGGAGGCTCGGGGTGGAAAAACCACCTGGGAGAGGGCGGCGGAAAAAGTGAAAGAGATTATGGCAGCACGTCATTTCAGCTTACCTGAAACCACGAGAGGCCAGGTGCTCTCGGAGATAGCTGGCATCGTAGACTGATAGCGGTTCACGGAGATCAAAGGAATGGCTGATTGCTGACCCCCTGTGAACTGTTTTGTGGAGTAGTATGCTAGTAATCGGTGAGAACATCAATGCATCAAACAGGTCTGTAGGGGAAGCCATCTCCAGCAAAGACCGGGAATTCCTGGAGAATCTCGCTAGGTCACAGTCTGCTGCTGGGGCCGATTTCATCGATGTAAACGCCGGTGTAGGCCACGAGGCCTGGGAGCAGCCAGAAGCCGCCATGGAGTGGCTGGTAGAGGTGGTCCAGGCAGTCACGGACAAGCCGCTAGCTATTGATAGCGACGTCCCGAGTGTCATAGAAGCCGCCCTGCGCAAATACCATGCTGATAGGGTGATGATTAACTCGGTCAATGCTGAGCGTGAGAAGCTGGAATCCGTCGGTCCCTTGGCAGCGCAGCGCCAGGCTATGTTGGTAGCTCTGGCCATGGGAACGGGGGGGATACCCAACAATGTCGAGGAGCGACTGGCTGCCTGTGAGCTGATAGTGACGCACTTGACTCGGCTAGGTGTCGGGGAGGAGCAGATATTCTTTGACCCCCTGGTGCTCCCCATTGCTGTGGATTCGACCCAGGGGCTGGTTACTTTAAAGACCATCGAGCAGATTAAATCCCGCTATCCGTCTGCCAAGACTGTGATGGGACTTAGCAACATTTCCTATGGGCTGCCTCAGAGGAGGATGGTCAACCGAGCTTTTCTATTGATGGCAGCCTATGCGGGCCTTGATGCCGTGATCTTGAACCCCCTCGATGCCAAGATGATGAGCCTTGTCAGGGTTGCTGACATGCTCACTGGAAAAGACCTCTTATGCAAAGGGTTTATCAGGGCCCATAGGAAGGGCCTTTTGGTAGATTAGAAGAGATGGGGGGCGCGACGAGAAGGATCAGATATGGTGTATCTTCGGCGGTTGCCCATCCCTTTGGCAAACCTGGGAGATCACTAAACTTAGAGGGAGAATATAGTGGAGGATACGCTTGGCCTCATAAAAGAAAATGTCATCCAGGGGAGAGTAACTCGGGAGGATGAAGGGCTAGAGGAGGGGATGGAAGGACAACCTGGAGTTGTCGAGCTTACCCAGGAAGCCATCGCTCGGGGCATAGGTGTGGAGCACATAATCAATAGGGGGCTTACCGCGGGCATGGTCATTGTGGGACAGAAATTTGAGGCGGAGGAATACTATATCCCAGACATGCTGGCCTCTGCTGAAGCCGTGGGAGCAGCCATGGAAATCCTGGAACCCCACCTTGGCAAGAGTGGTATAAAGCCTAAGGGCAAGATAATTGTGGCCACGGTAAGAGGAGACCTTCACGATATCGGGAAGAACATTGTCTCCATATTGCTTCGGGGAGCTGGTTACACGGTCAACGATCTGGGAAATGACATTGATGCTCAGACTATCGTGGAGGCCGTGAGAGAAGAGAGGCCTCAATTCTTGGGCTTATCCGCATTGCTAACCAGCACTATGAGGCATATGGTGAATGTCATCGAGGCGCTGAGGGAGAGCGGGCTGAGGGACAGCGTGAAGGTCATCGTTGGCGGAGCTCCGGTCTCGGAAGAATTCGCTGTAAGCATAGGTGCTGATGGCTATGGAGCAGACGGTTTTAATGCGGTACGAGTAGTGGAAGCTCTGCGCTCTGCTGAGGATAAGTGAGGTGTCGCTACGTATAAGATAGGTCCTCGCCGGTGTCTTGCCTCAGCGGCCGTTATCGGCAGATATCTCCCATTTTGATCTTAAGATGGGCTGTTTTCAAGGAGTATGTTCCACCAGGTGTGCTCACTGATGCTTTCTCAGATAGCCTCCAAGGGCTCTCACTACGGTTCAAGACGGGACTGGGAATCTAACGAGGAGAGATAAAGTGCCCAGAGAAGGAATTCTGATTGATACCCCTTACGAGAGGATGACCAAGGAACAGGTAATGCAGATTCACCATGCTTCCATGGAGATTCTGAATGATCCTGGCTTGACATGTTTTAATCGTGAAGCGGCCGAGATATTCGATGGCAACGGCGCGGAGGTTACCTCAGTCTCTCCCAGTGACCACCCATGCTGGCTGGTGAAGATTCCGGAGAAACTTGTTCTCGATGCTCTCGATAGCGCACCCAAGACAGTCAAGTTAGGTGCCAGGAACCTGGACAACACTCTGATGATGAATGGTGAAGAGCCAAGGGTACACTTCATTTCCGGCTCTGAAACCAATATCTGGCTGGATGTTGAGTTCCCAACCTATGTTAAGAAATCTGACCCCAGCACTGAGATTCGGGTTCCTGAATTTCACCCGCGACGTGGTACGGTTGCTGACCTCTGCCAGTCAGCGCATGTCTGTGAGCATCTGGTTACTCTGGATGGCTACATCCGTACTGTAAATATCCAGGATAAAGATATCACAGAGGACAATAAGGATGTTAACAAATTCTTTGCCTCGTTGAATAACACCACCAAACATGTTATGTCAGGGCTAACCAGCCTGAAACAGCTGGATAACGTGGTCAACATGGCAAAGCTAATAGCTGGAGGCGAAGACGAACTCAAGGAAAACCCCATCATTTCCTTTATCACCTGTTTGGTCAAGAGTCCTCTGCAATTCGTTGACGATACGACAGACACTCTTATTGCGATTTGCAGGAGGGGGCTACCTATAGTGGTTTCCTCCTCACCACAGGCTGGAAGCACTGCTCCTATCAAGGAAGCTGGCATTATGGCTCAAATAAACGCTGAAGTCCTAGCAGGCATAGCATTGAGCCAGTTGGTCAATCAGGGAACACCGGTGATCTACGGGAGCGTGCCCGTTAGAGCGCGGATGGATACTCTTGGCGATTCCTATGGTGCCGTTGAAACCAGCCAGTACACCGTCGACTGCGTTCAAATGGCACGATTCTACAAATTGCCCAACTACTCTACCGCGGGCGTTTGCGACACGAAGACGCCGGGGACACAGGCCTCAATTGAGAGATTGTTCTCAGATATACTAGTCACTCTGAGCGGGCCCCAGTACTTGCACTGTGCATACGGTCTCCTCGACTGCAACTCAGTTTTCTGTCTTCTCCAGGCTGTCATAGATGATGCCCATTTTCAGATGATCAAGTTCTTCCTGAGGCCGCCGCGGATTAACGAAACAGAGATCGCTGAGACCTGGAAGCAAATAAGAGAAGCGGTGGCCACGCCACAGAAGCTCTACATCAGCTATATACGCCGCGTGATGCGTAGCGGGGAACTTTCAGCGCCCTATCCCTTTGAAGGGGATGGGGAGATGGATAATGTGTTCGCACTAGCCTACGAGAGGATGAATGAGCTTCTTGCGAAACCTGTAGAGCACATAGATCCCACCATCACTAGCAGGATATTCAAAGAGATTCCTGGCCTATTGCCCAGGCTGAACGTATACGAATAAATATAGTGACCCTTCATGGGGGAAGGATAAATTCCAAAGCTCGAATGACAAATAAAGCCGAAAATCCAAATGACAAGAAGGTCTACGATCTGGAAGAGAGAACTGCCCTATTTGGAGAAAATGTCATTGATTTTGTTAAAACATTACCACAGGATAGGGTTAACAATGAACTGATTAGCCAGATTATTCGTTCTAGTACAAGTATAGGCGCCAATTACATGGAGGCAGATGGGGCGGAATCGAAAAAAGATTTTCGGCATAAAATTGCTATCTGTAAGAAGGAGTCAAAAGAAACAAAACATTGGCTACGAATGATTGCACGGGCAAATCCAGGTAAAAAAGACGAATGCAAGAAACTATGGAACGAGGCACAAGAACTAACATTGATATTTTCTTCCATTCTGTTGCCCAAAAGGAATAAATGACAAATGGGGCTCAAAGGGCGAATGATAAAAGAGTATATGAGTTGGAAGAAAGATTGGTGGATAAGTAAAGGTGGTGAAGGAAGAAGAGTATTTGACATTTGGATTTGATTTGGACTTTTGATTTTGAAATTTGAACTCCCTCAGGAGATTTGGATGTTGCCATTTGACATATGACTAAAAGAGAGACACCATCTGTTATCTAAACAGAGGAGATGGTAATGAGTGAAGACATTATTGCCTTGCTTAAGGAAAATGTTATCCAGGGAAGAAAGACCGTGGATGATGAGGGGGTGGATGAAGGTATGTCCGGGAAGCCCGGGGTATTGGAGCTAACACAGTTAGCACTGGAGGAAAACATCCCTCTGGAGGCAATAATCGCACGGGGTCTAACTGCAGGAATGCAGGTTGTAGGAGAGAAATTCTCCACGAAGGAATACTTCATCCCAGACATGCTAGCCTCCGCCGAAGCGGTAGGTGCGGCTATGGATATTCTAAAGCCGTATCTTGAAGCTTCGTCTGTTGAAACAAAAGGGAAATTCGCCATAGCCACGGTAAAAGGTGATATCCACGACATCGGAAAGAATATTGTTGCCATCTTGCTCAAAGGGTCGGGCTACGAGGTAGAAGACCTGGGCATAGATGTGCCTACGGAGAAGATCGTTGAAGTTGTCAAGCGAGACAGCCCCGATTTTCTAGGGCTTTCCGCTTTGCTGACTACTACAATGGTGGTCATGGGGGAGGTAATTGAGGCGCTTAAGGATAATGGTCTTAGAGATAAGGTCAGGGTTCTGATTGGGGGAGCAGCAGTGTCTAGTGAGTATGCCCAGGAAATAGGAGCGGATGCCTATTGCGTGGATGGTTTTCACGCTATTAAGGTGCTCGACTCGTTCCAACAAGCGAAGACGTGATATAGCGATATCGAAGAAAGAGAGTAATTGTGGCAGGAATCGCTGGAATTCAAGGGGCTGACAACGGTGGTTTAGATCTGATGCTTGAGCGGATCAAGCATAGGGGGCCGCATGAGACCTGGATATATCGGGATGGAGAGATAAACCTGGGATGCTGTGAGCTGAACGTAGGGGGAGGTTCGAAGGATGGCTCACATCACGCATCTGATGGTAAGAGGACAGTTGTCCTTGATGGACGTATATATAATCCAGAGAAATTGAAGATGACTGATGCAGAGGCTGTGCTGGCCCTGTATGATAAGTACGGCACGCAGTTTGCCAAGAAGATAGATGGTGACTTTGTCTGCGCTGTATCTGACAAGGGTCGGATGATATTGGCTCGTGATTGGGCGGGCGTAAAACCTCTGTACTACGGGCATAGTAGCGATGGGAGCTTTTGCTTCGCCTCTGAAGCAAAGAGCCTGGTGGACATTGCTGGCGATGTAAAGGAGTTTCCGCCTGGCTATGTGTACTCCAGGGAACTGGGGTTCCAGCGATATACCTGCGAAGCTGTAGAGACCCCTGAGTTCGAGAACTATGAGCAAGCCAAGAAGGTAACACGTCAACTGCTGGAAGAGGCAGTAGAGAAGCGGATGAAAGACAACGCCGTAGGAGGGGTTCTCCTAAGCGGCGGTCTGGATAGTAGCCTTATTATCTATATGGCCCATCAGATAAAGCCGGATATCGAAGCTTTTACAGTGAGTATGGAGGAAGGAAAAGACCTCCCGCTGGCTAAGGATGTGACTGCCTATCTGGGCATCAAGCATCACATCTTAATGTTCAGTGAAAAGGAGATAAACGAGATATTGCCTCAGGCCATCTATCACCAGGAGATGTACGAGGAGAGCTGTGTGCACGGGGCGATAGCCAATTTCCTGGCAGCGCGGTTTGTCAGTCCACATACCAAGTGCGTTTTCACCGGAGAGGGAGCAGATGAATTCCTTGCTGGGTATGACGGTCAGTTCAGACAGGGAAGGAACCAGGAGGAGGTTGCCGGTATAGTCGATCAGCTTCTCAATGTTGCCCATAACACAGCGTTGCAAAGGTTGGACAGACTGGCGGCTGCAAACTCCATAGAAACCCGTACGCCCTTTCTTGACGCCAAGGTGATGGATTTTTGCATGAAGATTCCGATAGATTGCAAGATTCACGGCCAGGAACGAGCTGGAAAGTGGGTTCTACGCCAGGCCTTCGAGGGTTGTCTACCCGAGCACATCATTTATCAGCCAAAGCGGTTCTTCGCTCAGGGTTCAGGTGTAGCGTATATCATGCGCTCGCAGGCTGAGAAGCAAATATCCGAAAGCGAACTGGCAGAATTCAATAAGGTAGACGGTAACCCATACCTGTCTTCTGTAGAGGAGCTGTATTACTATCGGATATTCAAAAAGACATTGCCCCATCCTGCCTTCGATCGGCTGGTTGGCAGGTGGGATCCCTTCAGGCCAGACTTCTTTCTGAGGAAGGCGGGTTCATAACCTGAATCCGCGAAAGCAAAGACGTCTTTTTGTATCCCATGAAATGGACCATCTTGGGCTCCGGGGGGTGCATGGTCATCCCCAAACCGCTTTGCCTACGATGGCATGCAGCTAACAGTTTAAAAGGGACGCTTCTTCATCATTCCACCTGCTCGCTCCAATAGGGTCTGGGAGTTCGAATCCACCGCTACCGGTAAAGGCAAATGCTTCTCAAACAACATTGATCGCAAAGGGGAACCCTCTTGCATACCTCCTTACCGTGGCGGACGAGGAGAGCGTGGTATTCATTGAACAGCTTCTCTTCGGTGGGCAAGTTTTGCGTGAATAGCTCTTGGAAAGCGGAGTAGTCGTTTCGCGGTGGGCTGAGCTCCAGCCGGGAGAGTATGCGTCTGGTGTAGGCGTCGATAACGAATATCGGCTTCCGTGCAGCATAGAGGATTATCGAGTCCGCCGTTTCTGGGCCTATGCCGTGGATGGTGAGAAGCTCTCTACGGAGGCTGGGAACATCGAGGGAGAACAGTTTCTCCAGAGAGTCTTGGTGAGCATCCCCCAGGTGTTCGACGAACGATTTGATCTTTAGCGCCTTGGCATTGTAGTAACCGGATGGGTAGATGAGTTCCGCAAGCTCGTCGAGGGGAAGCTTGCGAAGGGAGACAGGGGTCAAGGCTGCTGCCTGTTTGAGGTTGAAAATGGCTTTCTCCACATTTCCCCAGGCCGCAGATTGGGTGAGGATAGCGCCCACGATAACCTCGAAGGGGGCATCTGCTGGCCACCACTGCTGCGGCCCGTAGCGATCGAGGAGAAGACGGTAGACTTCAGCTAGTTGTTGCCTTAAAGGGCGATCGGCACCTTCACTAACATCTGATTCTGGGTATTCTATACCAGCCATAACCTTGTCGGTCTCAAGAGGTCACTTTGTGTCAGACTGGTGCAATTTGTGCACCCAATCGGGCACTCTGGCTTGGGCGGCCGAGTCGTTAGGGAGATAGGGCTTAATATCCACTACCGGTGTGCCATCGATGGCATCGAGCCCCTCAACCCTAAGCACATTCCCTCTTCGCTCCAGGAGCCTCACCACTGCCAGGCCCAGTGGGTTGGGCCTGACTGGAGAACGGGTGGCTAACACCCCAATCAGAGGCAGGTCTGGCCTCATTTGTGGGTGGGTTTTGGACATAGAACATTCCCAAGCAGGAGACCGATGCATCCAGAAAAGCACTATTATGTGGGAGAAATCCTCCAGGCCATCCATAGCATCCTTGGAGCTGGCATCGAACACAAGCTCGGACACTACCTGGGCCCAGTCGCGCTTTCCTACCTCCTTGACGTCGTTCTTGACGGTGGCGATGGGTCTTAGCACTATCGGTGCCTGGCTTTCACCTTCTGAGCTCAACTCATTCTCCTAGTTGGTTGATGATGTTTGCTAGCCTGAGAGGTGAGGGTTCCTTCACGCTGTATCGAGCGTGGCGAAGGAAGCCCCACTTCTATTAGATTGGTGGAAAGGTTTAATCTTACTGTGCCGCAGCCATATAAGTCTTATTCGTATCTCAATGCCTCGATGGGGTCGAGCCTCGAAGCTCGATAGGCTGGATAGAGTGTAGCTACGAGGGCGATTATAGTGCTCAGAGCGATGACCCCCACAATCAGCCACCACGGGAATGCGGAGATATTAAACGTCTCGAAGTCCTTGAGGAAGGTGGCGTGAGAAATCTTGTTGATGGCAAGGCCAAGGCCATAGCCGATGCCCACGCCAATAGCTCCTCCTAGAAAACCGATGATCACCCCTTCTATTGTGAACAGCAGACGAATTGTACTCCTGGACGCCCCTACTGCCTTCATCACCCCGATCTCCCTGGTACGCTCATGGATGGCCATGATCAAGGTATTGATGATCCCCAGTGAGGCGACTCCCAACGCGATCAGCCCGAAGGCGCTGAGCACTGCTTGAATGATAATAAAGATGGTGCCAACAAGCCCCAACACCTCTTCGGCTGTCATCGCTCCCAGACCGAGGTCTTCAACTGCCTGAGCTACCTGGTCAGTATACTGGCTGCCCTCTGTCTTTACTTGTAGAATGGCAGGAGGTATATCATCGGTGTACCAGTCGGGGTTATCCGCCCAAAAGCGGGAAATCTCCTTGCCTTCCTCGATGGAGATTATGACCTGAGTTGATATCAGCGTTTTCTCGGTTACCCCCACTATCTCAAAGCTGTAGTCCTTGGTTTCGCTGGGAAGCCCTATCCAGCTAGTCACTTGCCTGACTCGTACTATTACCTCTTGCCCCAAGGCATCCCCCGGCTGCTCTAAGCCGAAGGAGTCGAGGTACTGATTGGCGATGATGCATTCCCCCCGAGACTGCTCCGTGAGATGCCTTCCTGCCACAAGATCCGTACTTTCTACCTGGTACTGCGGCATGGCCCTGAGCTCTGTTCGGAAACTCCTGTCTGAGCCTTGCAATTTGACCGACTCTGCCTCTAGCATTACATAGGGGTCTATTTGCTCTACATGCTCAAGAGCCTCCACAGCTTCGATATTTTCCAGCGTCAACGGCCTGAACGAAAAAGGGCTGCCTTCGTCGTCGGATACTTCCCGCGGACTACCGCCGAAGCCTGGACCGCCAATGCCTATGTCAAATGCCTTGGGGTTGAAAGCAACTATCACTACATCAGGGGGTATGGTCGCTCTGATCTGGGCAATGAGGAAGTCCTTGGTTCCGATTCCCAGTGAGACCAGCAGTGATACTAAGGATGCTCCGATGACTACAGCGAAGATGGTCAGGAAACTGCGCAGCTTCCTGCGCCTCAGGTTGGAAAAGGTGCTGCGTAAAAGGTCTAAGAACCTCACAACACTTGCCTTCTATCAACAGTCTCAGCTATTTGGCCATCGTGCATTTGCAACATGCGATCAGCATGGCCGGCGGTTTTCAGGTCATGGGTAACCAGCAAAAGCGTTATCTCCCTCTCCTTATTCAATCGAGTCAATAGCTCCATGATTTGTTCGCCAGTCTTGCTGTCGAGGTTTCCCGTAGGCTCATCAGCGAGCAGGATCTTGGGTTCGTTTACCAGCGCACGGGCGATGGCGACCCGTTGCCTCTCTCCCCCTGAAAGCTGATTTGGCTTGTGCCGCAGACGGTCCGATAGCGCTAGAGTTTCCATGACCTCCCTGGCTATTTGCTTGCGCCTCCGTAGAGGGACTTTGGCAAACACTAGGGGTAGAGACACATTCTCCAAGGCGGTATAAATGGGTTGCAGATTGAAGGTTTGAAAAATGAAGCCCACCTTCTTGTTGCGATATAAGGAGAGCTCTCTGTCGCTGGCTTTGCCCAAGTCCTGCCCATCGACCTCGATTCTCCCCATGGTGGGGGAATCAAGTCCTCCGATAATGTTAAGGAGAGTGCTCTTGCCTGATCCTGAGGGGCCGACGATGGCTACGAATTCCCCCTGGCTGACCTCCAGGTCGATGCCGGCCAGGGCGTTGATTGTCTCGTCACCCATGCGGTACAGCCGCCAGACATCGTGCAGTTCGATCATAGTGCTCCTATGCCTAGGTGCAGTCGCGGACTCTATTATATCATGTCGGCGATAGCGGGAAGACTTGGGTTGTGGCGGTGGCCATAAAGATGTGACACAGCCTTGCGCCCGAGGGCCTGGCAGAATCGGTAGGGACAAGAGCCTTAAGTCTGGGAGCCGGGCTCCTCTTCCCCTCCCCAACTTTGCATCATCCGCTTGATCCGCTCTGCAAGTTTGGGGCTGGCCCTCAGCCGTTGGATGAAGACGGGGCAGCCCTCGAGGAGGAAATTCTGCGTCGCTGCGGCGAGTTCAGCAAAATACCTGGACATGGTGGCATCATCGGTAGTGAAGGATGAGCTTGGCAACTGCCTTCTGATGTCGTCCATGGTGAACCTCATCGGCATTACGCAGGATTTATACCAGGGGCACTCCTTGCACTGCACCACGGCAGCAGCTTCATCCAATATGTCGCTCATATACCACCCTATTCAATTAATGGTAGCGCATAGGGGATTCGAACCCCTGATCTCCGCCTTGAGAGGGCGGTGTCCTGGGCCGCTAGACGAATGCGCCATTCTTGCACTCCGGACATGAGAAAAGCTGGGGATCCAGGATTCGAACCTGGGCCTACGGATCCAGAGTCCGCTGTCCTACCGCTAGACTAATCCCCACCGAAGCCTCGGTCGAGACTGAATTATAACACGTAGGCGTTTCTGCAGCAACCCTCCTTTTTCTTTGGTTTCGTTTTCCTTTTGCTGTGTTCCCCTAGAATGCCAATGGCACACGGCATATACTCAAGCATCAAAAAGCCCCAGATTTTGATTCTAGGGCTTCTGAGACTACGCCACGGAATCGTTGGGGGGATGGGTGCCCCGCTGACCTCCGTGCTGACTTCTTTTCCATCGCGTATTACGGCTGACTTCCAAGGCCGCTCAGTCAATCTTGGACTTCGGGTTCAGGGTATACGTCGGAATCCGGTTCAATCGGGGTGTCAAACCCTCTCCTGAAATGGTGCAACCAAGCCTTCTGCTCTGGGTCAAACACTCCTTCATGGCGCTGCTTCCAAACCTCTTGGAATTCTCTCGGGCTGAAAAAACCGTGCTGCTTGAACAACTTCTGTGAGATATCACCCAATGCCAGCTGTTCGGCCTTCGTGATAACAAACGGATAGCCGAAAGCCTCAAAAGTGGTGCCGGCGTACCTCTCTATTCTAGCTTCACAAGTTTTCTGCCCATGTACCATCGGTTCTTCCCACTCCTCATCGAAATCGAAGGCCAGAAGCTCTTCTTCTTGTTCAGGCATCGGGGCAGAAGTCGGCGTATCCGTCAAATCCTGTGCGGCTGTAGCTGCAAACGCAGATTGAGTTGCAGGTGTGTCTGGGCGTGCAGGTTCAGCTTCAGGTTCCGGTTGATATTCAGATTCGTACAAATACTGTTCTTCTTTGCTCTCGTCCTGTAGGGGCGAGACTTCTGCTTTGTGTTGCACCACTTTCCGGGTGCGAGGTCTTACCTCTTTGTAGAAGACAACCTTGTTGCTGGCACGTTCTATCTTGAGGTTCTTTATGCCCAGTGATTTGGCGGCATTGTTGAGCCTATACTTTATAGTCTGGTATTTGTCGCCTTCCTTGAGAGCAAACCCTATCGCCTTCCCGCGTTCCAGTTTCTTCAGATATCCTTCATACTCCTCCATTATCGGAGATTTTTTCCTCCTTTTCCTGCTCTTCACTTTCTCGTCTTGGATGGATGCTTTTGCTTTCCTAATAGTGGTAACCCTGGTTTCCAGCATTTTGCACCCCCTTTGCCGAGATTATATCACTTGTGTCAAGACGAATCAGTGCATAGGAGGGTGTCTGGGATAGCAGACATATTCCATCATGGTATGTTGAACGAAAGCTCAAACTCGCTCAATGTTTCGTCGTAACAAGGTCAAGAAATGTGAACCACAACGCAGTCACAATGGTTCGGGCGAGAAAGGAAAAGGGCTGGCCACCAATCTCCATTACATGAAGGGCATGCCTGCATCTTCTGGAGGTCTCCACACCTAGTGGTAAGGGCTCCCCCTTTTGTGAATGATGGTCATCAGCAAGGTCACAAAAAGGCGATTGATAACAAGGGATGCTCTAAGTGAATGGCAGCCTCAACCTTCAGGATATTGACTAGTAACTATTGGCAGGGCAAAAAAGAAAAGCTGGAGCAAGAGGCAGAGCTTACAACAGAAGGTGGAAGATTGGGAAGAGAAAGATAGGGAGTATGCATAGGGTGGCAAAAATGTGTGATATTATTCACTTCTAATAAGTTTTTTCGGAGATATTAGTGGGAAAGAGACTTGAAGATGGCTGTGATAATGTGGCGATGATCGATAATCGGTAGGGAACTATATGAAGCGCAGGCCTTATCGTAGCGCTAATCTAGAGCTGGGATGAACAGTTTGAGTAGGTCAAAACACTAGTCTTGCGGTGGGCTATTATGCAAGTGTTTTGAAATTTGTGCAGCATTTGTGCGCAAAATGTGAGTAGAGGAGTGTGCGCTAGTGGTCAAAAGTGGTCAATCGTGGGGGGAAGACTTTTTTAGCTGTTCTTTGGGGGTAGACCGAGCGGATGTGAAGATGGTTATTGGGGTTATCGAGGGCGTGCTGTGTCGCTGATGGCTCGACTGGCACAGGACCTCGCTACCCAGGGGACAAGCTGTGGCTGCGCTGAAGTTCTGGGACGACACTAAGACGGACTACACAACTGGCTCGAGTGAGGTAACCACTGTGGAACTTGAGGGTGGCTAATGCAGAAGATGGCATAACAAATCGCCAGAAGCTCTGAGATCAGCATCTGACGGTTTTGTCGTGGTGGCGAGTGTGTGTCTCTCTCCTCTTTGCATCTGCGAGCGTCTAGGCTGGTGGAAGGGGGCATAGAATGCGAAGCAGGCGCGCCCCATAGCTGGTGGAACATAAGTTCCAAACAAGAGGGACGTGGGGTTAACATAAAAAAGCGATTCAGGTAGCGTTCGGAACGCATGTTCGCCACGTAGGACAATCTGTCTTCCTGTGTGTACATTCTGGTATACAAAGTGTATTAGGGAAAGCACGAGGGAGAAGCGGGCAGCATACTACCGGGAATATATTTACCTAGCGTTTTTAAGGTTCCATGGCCTCAGCCTAGGTCCCACAACGGCAGCGCTGTGCAAAGCCATTAGCCTTTGCCTCGCCGTTTGCTCATCCACCGGCAAGGCGGGTGGCACTTCTACCGCCGGAAGCTAGTACTCAGCCTCTGCCTGCTGTAGCTTGCATTCGAGATTGAGGCATTCACATCTATTACTGCACTGGTACCAGATAAGCGACATCTCTCCACAAACTGGGCACTTCTGTCTCCGAGGAATGCCTCCGCTTCTGTGTCTAAGGACGGATTCTTCGTATCGGCAGATCGGGCAACCACGGTCGGGCCTGTAGTACCGCCTGTGCTTGGAGCAGTACGTGGAGCCTTCCTTCTGTTGAGACGGGTATCTGTTTTCCATATTGGCCATTTATCCAGCCAAAGGTCCCTATTGTCTGTGGAGCCCTTTTTCCCGCTAGCGGCCTTTGCCCTTTCTGACGGTGGCGGCCAAAGGGGCAACCACCAGCCAGAGCCCTATGGTCATCACCATGGCCATAGGGTAGTCTATGTTCTCTACGTTGAAATGCGGGCCAATGACGCGCGAGAACATCATGGCAATCCAGGCGCAGAAGAAGAAGGCGGGAATAGCAGACAGGATAGCGAAGAAGCTAAAGAAGCCCATTGTATACCTCCTCTACTCTTTTGTTGGTGGGTTTCCCGTTTCGACCCATCTACGGGCCTCGCTTGCGGTATATGATATCACAAAAAGGCTGTAATGGAACCCCCATCAGGGGCTTGAGGTGCAGAAGGAATGTCACTCTTAGGGGGAAGCTATCCCTTTAAACACCCTTTAGGGTTTACCACGCAATCTATCGAGTGCTACCTTGATACGCTTGAGGCACCTGTCTTTGCCCAGCACTGCCATGGTCTGGAAGAGGGGTGGGGCGGCGGTGCGCCCGGTAGTCGCCACCCGCAGCAGGGCGAAGAATTCCCCCGTTTTCAGTCCCAGCTCGGCGGCGAGGGAACGGAGCGCGAGTTCGAGCGATGAGGCGTCGAAGGGCAGGTCTTGAAGCCGCCCTACGGCGGCTTCAAGACCTGCCACCGCAGCTTCCCTGGTCAGGTTCTTGCCCAGAAGCAGGTCGGCATCATAAACGAGTTCATCAATGAAGAAAAAGCCGTGGTGTTCGGCTGCGTCACCAAAACACGTCAGCCGCTCCTGGATCAGCGGCGTTATCTGCTGCACATATTCCCGTGAGATAGGTCGCTCCACTTCCTCGGGCAGGTCTCTTTCCAGGAAGGGCAGTAGCTGCTCCGTCAGCTCCTCAGTGCTCATGTTGCGGATGTAGACTCCATTCATCCACTCAAGCTTATCGTGACTGAAGATAGCCCCGGTCTTGCTGATGCGCTCTAAGGAGAAATGACGCACCAGTTCCTCTCTGCTGAGGAGCTCGGTGCGGTCATCCAGCGACCAGCCAAGCAGGGCGAGGAAGTTCATCATCGCCTGCGGCAGGTATCCCTGGTCGCGATATTGAGTGATAGATGCAGCGCCGTGCCTTTTACTCAACTTGCTGCGATCGCTTCCCAGGATCATAGGCAGGTGCGCAAACAGTGGTGGCTCATACCCCAGGGCGCTGTAGAGCAGGATATGGCGCGGGGTGCTCGACAGCCACTCATCGGCTCTAAGTACGTGGGAGACCTGCATCAGGTGGTCGTCAGCTATATTAGCAAGGTGATAGGTGGGATATCCGTCCGACTTGAGGAGCACGAAGTCATCCAGGGTGCTGTTATCGAAGGTCACCTCTCCCCTAATCAGGTCGTTGAAGCTGGTCTGTCCCTCAAGGGGGGTCTTGAACCGAACTACAGGGGTGATGCCCTGAGATTCGAGTTTGTTACGCTCCTCCTGGCTCAGGTTGCGACAGTAGCGGTCGTAGGTGCGCGTGGATTCCTTGCGCTGGGCCATTTCGGCGCGCATCCTGGCAAGCCGCTCCGGGGAGCAATAGCAGCGATAGGCATGGTCTTCCGCTAGCAAGAGCTGGGCGATCTGTTTGTAGATGTCCAGGCGCTGCGACTGGAAGTAGGGCCCGTAGTCACCGCCTGCATCCGGCCCTTCGTCCCAATCTATCCCTAGCCAGCGCAGGCTGTCCAGTATGGCTTCGAGGGCACCCCTGACCTTGCGGGTGACATCGGTGTCTTCGATGCGCACGATAAAGCTGCCGCCTCTGTGCCTGGCGAAGAGCCAGTTAAACAGGGCGGTCCTGATATTCCCTATGTGAGGGTATCCGGTTGGGCTGGGGGCGAAGCGCACCCGAACCTTTCCTTCGCTCATGGCTCTCCGTTCAATCGTTTCCTATTCTAGCACCATCGGAAGTGAGAGTCTATTCGAGGGTCATCCAGTCAGCCCAATGCTTGACAAAGGCAATTGGAAATTGTAGCTTTAGCGATGAGATGAAAGAATGGCTCGACAAGGAGCTGAACCGCGTTGAATTTGATGAGGTAATCCCGGTATTGTGACCACACCTGAATCAACCGCTCCCTCCGACTTCATTCGGAATATCATCAACGAGGACCTCGAAAACAACAAATACGGGGGGCGTGTGCACACGCGGTTCCCGCCGGAGCCGAACGGCTATTTGCACATCGGGCACGCCAAGTCCATCTGCCTTAATTTCGGCATCGCCGCCCAGTACAGAGGCCTGTGCAATTTGCGGTTCGATGATACAAATCCCACCAAAGAAGAAGGTGAATACGTTGAATCGATCAAAGAAGACGTGCGCTGGCTCGGGTTTGACTGGGAGGATCGGCTGTTTTATGCATCAGACTACTTCGATCAAATGTACGATTACGCTGTGCAGTTGGTCAAAGCCGGTAAGGCCTATGTTGATGATCTGAGCGTGGATGAGATCAGAGAGTACCGGGGCACTCTCATTGATCTTGGCAAGGAGAGTCCGCACCGCAACCGTTCGGTCGAAGAGAATCTGGATTTGTTCCAACGCATGCGGGCAGGAGAGTTTGAGGATGGTTCCCGGGTGCTCCGCGCCAGAATCGACATGGCATCACCAAACTTGAATCTGCGCGATCCGACCATGTACCGCATCCTGCATGCAGAACATCACCGTTCGGGCAACAAGTGGTGCATCTATCCGATGTATGATTGGGCCCATGGACTTGAGGATTCTATCGAGGGAATTACCCATTCCATTTGCACGCTGGAATTCGAAGATCACCGCCCATTGTACGACTGGTTTCTTGGCGAACTGGGAGTCTATCATCCACAGCAGATCGAGTTCGCTCGCCTCAATCTCACCTACACCGTGCTGAGCAAGCGAAAGCTGCTGCAACTGGTGGAGCAGGGACATGTCACCGGATGGGATGACCCACGGATGCCGACCATTTCGGGTTTGCGCAGACGCGGATACACGCCGCAGTCCATCGGGAATTTCTGCGAGCGTATCGGCGTAGCCAAGACCGATAGCATCATCGACATTGCGCTGCTTGAGCACTGCATCCGGGAGGATTTGAACAAACGCTCCCCGCGCGTTATGTGCGTGTTGCGTCCCCTCCGTGTGGTCATCGACAACTATCCCCAAGACCAGACCGAAGAGGTAGATGCTGTCAACAATCCGGAAGACCCCGATATGGGGACGCGGAAGGTACCCTTTTCACGCGTGCTCTACATCGAGCAGGATGATTTCCGTGAGCACCCGCCGGAGAAGTTCTTCCGTCTGGCCCCAGGTCGTGAGGTAAGGTTACGATATGCGTATTTCATCACCTGTGTCGGAGTGGTGAAGGATGAGCAGACTGGCGAAGTGGTTGAGTTGCATTGCACTTATGATCCGGAGACACGAGGGGGAACGGCTCCGGACGGACGCAAGGTTAGGGGGACCATTCACTGGGTTTCGGCTGCCCACGCGCTCGAGGCTGAAGTGCGCCTTTACGATCGGCTCTTCGCTATGGAGAACCCCGGCGATGTCAGGGATGGGGCTGATTTTGGAAGCGTTTTGAATCCCGATTCGCTGCAGACTTTGACGGGGTATATCGAACCCAGCTTGGCGGGCGCAGCCCCGGGAAGTCGGTATCAGTTCGAGCGGCTGGGATATTTCTGTGTTGATTCGAAAGACTCCTCTGGCGAACGGATGGTATTCAACCGGACGGTCACTTTACGCGATTCGTGGGCCAAGATCGAGAAGAAGCTTTGAGAAGACGGTGTGCGGCCCTGGGCTTTTAGTCTGCGAAATACATGAACCGGCTCGCTGATTCTACCGCTTTTGTATCTGTCATTCTATCAGCCTGGCTGTAACTCGCCAACGCCGGCTAACCTGTGTCTTCTGCGGTCAGACGTTCCAGCACTTCATCGAGTTCCGGGGGCAACTCCGACCTGAACTCTACATACTCCTCACTGGAGGGCAGCCTGAAGCCGAGGCGGTGAGCATGGAGAAACTGCCGTGCCAGTAGCGGCGACCTTTTCCCATAAACAGGGTCGCCGAAGATAGGGTGGCCTATCGCTGAGAAGTGAACCCTGATCTGGTGGGTGCGCCCGGTTTCCGGCATCGCCTCAAGCAAGGTGTATCCGTTCAGGTATTTGATCACCTGGTATTGCGTCCGTGCCTCCCTGCCTCCCGAGACCACCGCCATGCGCTTCCTATTCTTGGGATGGCGGCCCACGGGGGCCTCGATGGCGCCACGCTCTGGAGAGAGGCGTCCCGCAACCAGAGCAACGTATCCCTTAGTGATTGAGCGCTGCTTGATCTGGCGGGACAGGCTCATCTGAGCAGCGTCGTTCTTGGCTACCACCATCAGTCCAGAGGTATTCTTGTCCAGTCGGTGCACTATGCCGGGGCGAACCGAGCCGTCGATTCCTTGGAGGTCAGGGCAGTGGGCGAGGAGGGCATTTACCAGTGTGCCAGTACGTTGGCCTGCAGCGGGGTGAACGAGTAGACCCGCTGGCTTATCGACCACTATGAGGTCGCTATCCTCGTAGACAACTTTGAGCGGTATCTCCTCAGGGGCCAGGGAAATGGGGGATGGTGGGGGTACAGCGGCAACAACTCTCTCACCAGCGGCGAGCCTGTGGCTCGCTTTGGAGGGGTGGCCATCAACCGTTATCTGCCCCTCGCTGATCAACTGCTGAGCATAGGTGCGAGAGATCTGGCACTGCTCCGCTATGTACCTATCAAGGCGACTGCCGGGGCTGCTGACGGTGAACTCAAGCTTCTTATTCCTCTCTGTAATAGAAGTCAAGCGGGTGTCTTTCCCGCTAACGGGCCCTCTTTCTGGCGGCGAAGAGCAAGTAAAAAGCGATAAGGAAAGTGCCGACAACTATGGCCGTATCGGCGAGGTTAAATACCGGCCAGAAACCAAAGTCGATAAAATCAGTTACCGCTCCAAGGCGAAGGCGGTCGATCAGATTGCCGATGGCGCCCCCCAGATCAAGCCCCAGCCCCACCTTGAGTAGCGTGCTCCTTGGAGGGAGGTAGCGAAGATAAAGGACAAGAACCGCGATTCCAATAACAGCGGCCATGGACAGGAGAAATGTCTGGTTGGCGAAAAGGCCGAAGGCACCGCCAGTATTGGTAGTGTAGTGAAGCCCCACTACGCCTCCGCTGGGTATCGACTGCCCCATCTCCATGTTAGCCCTGATCAGGTACTTGGTGAGCTGGTCAACGCCGATTACTGACAGGGCGATCAAGAATAAGGGCAGACCTCTTGTCAGTCCGAGTCTAAAGGCCTCTGATCTCGCCGTTGAAACCTGTTGCAGCCACTGTCTCATTTTCGATTCCGAGTTTAGCACATCTTGTAGGGGCGTTCAATTGAACGCCCCTACCTGGGCTGGTGGTGAGTCATTGACACTCCCCTGTCTGCAGCCTAGAATCGCTTCGTGGCAAATGTCAGAGGCACCTACGCTCTCCTTCTCGTCCTGGATAAAGAGACTGCCATCACCGTGGGGAAGCTAGCCCCCTTCTCCTTTCCTCAGGGCTACTACATCTACCTGGGCAGCGCCCAGGGAGGGCTCTTCCCCAGAGTGGGGCGGCACATCCGGGGTGGTAAGAAGCTTCACTGGCATATCGATTATCTGAGGCAGGAAGCAAAACTAGTCGAGGTCTGGTATCTGGTTTCCGATGAGAGGTTGGAATGTCGCTGGTACCAGGCTGCGGCAGCTATGTCCCGGGCCCAGGTGTTACTTGCTGGCTTTGGCTCATCGGGTTGCGGATGCCGATCCCACCTGGTCTACTTCTCCTCTATGCCGTCCTTCGAAGCCTTTCGCCGTCAGCTAGGTGAGAAAGGACCGGATTTGAGAAGGATATCCCCGGAGAGTCAGAGGAATTGGCCTAGCCCTGAGCAGGTGGCTTGAGGGTGTCTGCGAAGAAGGCAGCAACCTTGGTAGCCACCTTGTCCTCATAGCCCCACCAAGAGTGGTCAGCCATGGGGATTACCTCGTATTGTTTCGGCTCCGGTAGTTCCTCGGTGAAGCTCTTAAGATCGGCGGCGGGCAGCACCAGGTCCTGGCTGCCCCAGAGGAGGAGCTTCGGCTTGACATAACTCTCTATCGGGGAGGGACGAGAGAGGATGGGAGATACCAGCGCCAATGCCTTCACCTGCTCGTCCCTGGCGGCGACTTGAAGGGCAACGTCGGCGCCGAAGGAATAACCGCAAAGCCCGATCCTGGCTTGGTCGACTGTCTCCATTGACGACAGGAAGGAGAGCGCTGCGGCGACATCGTCCTGCTCGCCGATTCCGTCGCCGTGCTTTCCCTGGCTTCTACCAACGCCGCGAAAGTTAAACCTTAGAGAGGCGATGGATGTCTGCGTTAGCGCCCGGCAGATGGCGATGACCACGTTATTGTCCATCATGCCGCCGCGGAAGGGATGGGGGTGGCAGACCACCACCGCAGCAGAAGCCCCTTTCCCCTCGGGCACGCTGGAGACGCCCTCAAGGGAGAGGTCGCCACAGCGAAATGTTGCCCTGGTCTCGGTTATGGCTTATCCTCTTTCTGAGTTCGTGCCTCACCCTTCCCCCTTCCGCGCCATTTCTTGAGCCGGCCCTCGATCTCCTTCTCGAAGCCCTCCTCGCTGGGCTCGTAGTACTTCCTTCCCTTGAGTGAATCGGGGAGGTGCTGCTGCTCGACGAAGTGTCCGGGGAAATCGTGAGCGTATTTATAGCCCTTGCCGTAGCCCACCCTGCGCATCAGGCCTGTGACCGGGTTGCGCAGGTGGAGCGGGACAGGGTCGGTCCTCGTCTTTTCCACGTCCTGCTGCACCCTGGTGTAGGCCTTGTAGAGGGCGTTGCTCTTGGGCGCTGTAGCCAGGTAGACCACCGCCTGGGCCAGTGCCAGGTTGCCTTCGGGCATGCCGATGAAGTGAACCGCCTGCTGGGCTGAGGTGGCGATGACCAGCGCTTGGGGATCGGCCATGCCCACATCCTCCGAGGCGAACCTCACCAGTCGCCGCGCGATGTACAGCGGGTCCTCGCCGGCCTCCAGCATGCGCCCCATCCAGTAGAGGGCAGCGTCGGGGTCGGAGTCCCTGAGCGACTTATGAAGGGCGGAGATGATGTTGTAGTGCTCCTCACCGGCCTTGTCGTAGAGCAGGGCGCGGTGCTGAAGTGCGTCTTCGATGTCACCCAGCTTGACGTGGCGCTTGCCGTCCTTTGAGGGCAGGGTTGTCGAGGCGGCAAGCTCCAGAGCATTGAGCGCGACCCTGGCGTCTCCATTTGACATAACTAACAAGAGGTCGAGAGCATCGCCGTCCAGTTTCACCTTCATATTGCCCAGCCCCCGCTCCTTGTCCTGCAGCGCCTGCCGGACTATGAGCCCGACCTGCTCATCGGTGAGCGCGTCGAGGGTGAACACGCGGCAGCGGGAGAGCAGGGGGGAGATCACCTCGAAGGAGGGGTTCTCGGTGGTGGCGCCGATGAGGGTGACGGTGCCGTTCTCCACGTAGGGGAGTATGGCGTCCTGCTGCGCCTTGTTGAAGCGATGTATCTCGTCGATGAACAGGATAGTCCTCTGCTGGTAGAGGCCGCGGCGCTCCCTGGCCTCATCCACGATGCGGCGCAGGTCGGCGACGCCGGAGGCCACCGCGGATATTGGGCTGAAGTGGGACCTGGTGACGCTGGCGATGATATAGGCGAGGGTGGTCTTGCCGTTCCCCGGCGGCCCCCAGAAGATAATCGAGGGGACCTGGTCGGCCTCGATGCTTTTTCTCAGCACGTGCCCCTCGCCCACGATGTGCTCCTGCCCCACGAACTCGTCAAAGCTCCGCGGCCTCATCCGCGCAGCAAGGGGCGCCTCGTGCTTCAACTGCCTCTCACCGACGTGCTGAAAAAGGTCTGGGCCTTTCCTATACTGTTTCACTTCTTCGACCTCTTTTGCCCTTTCGACTTAAGCATTTTCATGTTCTCCTTGACCTGCCGGGCACTGTCCTTGGCGCCTATTTCCTCGAATATCGCTAGTGCTTGCTGGGCCCAGTCGAGTGCCTGGTCGAAGTCGCCGCGCGAGTCGTGGATAAGCCCGATGTTGTTATAGGTGGGGCCGAGGCCAGCGCGGTCGCCGATCTCCTCTCTTATCTTGAGGCTCTTGTGGTACCACTCGAGTGCCTGGTCGTAGTCTCCGCGGGCTTTGTGGATTAGCCCGATGTTGTTATAGGTGGTGGCGAGGCCGGCGCGGTCGCCGATCTCCTCACTTATCTTCAGGTCTTTCATGTACCACTGGAGAGCCTGGTCGTAGTCGCCGCGGGAGTCGTAGATAAGGCCGATGTTGTTATAGGTAGCAGCGAGGCCGGCGCGGTCGCCGATCTCCTCGGCTATCTTGAGGCTCTTGTTATACCACTCGAGGGCCTGCTCGTAGTCGCGCCGGGAGTCGTAGACGGTTCCGATGTTATTATAGGTAGTGGCGAGGCCGGCGCGGTCGCCGCTTTGCTCTTTTATCTTGAGGCTCTTGTCATAACACTGCAGTGCTTGGTCGAAGTCGCCACGGTCCCTGTGGATTTCTCCGATGTTGTTATAGGTAGTGGCGAGGCCGGCGCGGTCGCCGATCTCCTCTTTTATCTTCAGGCTCTTGTGGTACCAGTCAAGGGCCTGGTCGTAGTCACCGCGGGAGTCGTAGATAAGGCCGATGTTGTTATAGGTAGTGGCGAGGCCGGAGCGGTGGCCGATCTCCTCGGTTATCTTGAGGCTCTTCTGGAACCAGTCTAGGGCCTGGTCGTAGTCGCCGCGGGACCTGTGGATTGTTCCCATGTTGTTATAAGTTGCAGCCAGCCCAGCCTGGTCGTCGATCTCCTTGTTTATCTTGAGGCTCTTGTGGTACCAGTGGAGGGCCTGGTCGTAGTCGCTGCGGGAGTCGTGGATGCTTCCGATGTTGTTATAGGTAGTGGCGAGGCCGGCGCGGTCGCCGATCTCCTCTTTAATCTTGAGGCTCTTGTGGTACCACTCCAGTGCCTGGTCGTAGTCGCTGCGGGAGTCGTAGATGAGCCCGATGTTGTTATAGGCGGTGGCCAGGGCTTTTTGGTCTCCAGCCTCTATGGCTGCTGCCTGGGCCTCTTTGTAGTGCCCCTCGGCCTCCTCAAGCTCGGCTTGCTCAAAGAAGCAGGTGCCGATCAATCCCAAAAGAGCTGCCTTCTCGCTTCCCGTTGGCCCCAGCGCGAGAGCCTGCCTGAAGAGCCTGATGGCTTCCCCGTATTCGTACTTCTCCTTGTGGGCCATGCCCTGCTTGAAGGGGTCTCTTATCTCGGGCGCAGCCTGCGGCAGGCCATCGACATATTCGGAAATAGAATCAGCGATCCGCTCTAAGGCAGTTGCCTTTCTGCTCTCGATTTCAAGAATGTCCCTGTGTCTGCGCTCTTCTTCTTTTGACCGCAGGCGTCCTCTAACCAAGTCTGCGATTTTCCAGAACGCACCGACTCCGATTGAAATAGGGTCTATGGCCACTACCTGTACCTCTTAACCTCAAACCTGAATAGCTTTACCGGCTCGTCGGGAAGTATCCCGGCTTTCTGACGGCAGATATTGATCTGCTGCTCCACGGTATCCACCCCTTCGAGGTCGGGGAGCAGTAGCCCCCGTTGCCCCCCACACTCCACGATTACGCCGTACCTCCTGGGGTCAAGCTCTTCCTCGCTTTGCACCGGCATCGGACTGGTGAGGACATCGACGCTGTAGGTAAGATCGGGCAGCTCCTCCGCGGCCATCGGCTGGAAGCGCGGGTCCTTGGTCGACGAGCCTATGGCGTTGTTGATTATCTCCTCGGCGACGTTGGGCCGCGTTGGCTCGAAGGTACCAATGCAGCCCCTCAGTTGACCATGCTTCTTGAGAGTAACGAAAACTCCTGCCTTTTCCCTCATCTCGGGCGTTAGCTCCGCTGGGTGGGGAAGCGTTCCCTCTCGGACGTAGCCCTCTACGGTCTCCTTGGCCAACCTCGCCAGTGGGTGCATCTCCTCAGGTTCCATTTTCCCCTCCCTTCAACTCGCTATTATTATCCCTGCATAGCCTACTACACCGCTGTAATCACCGGTTACATCACCGCTTGTTTGATACCTGATCAATTCCGCCCGTTTTGCCCCCAATTCTTTAGCGGCTGAGATGAGAGCTACCGTTGGCGCATACCCGCACATCGATATGTTCAGGTCTCTTATGCGCCTCATGAGCTCGTCTTCATCCAGCTCCAATATGGCGTTTATGGCCTGGGTATCCTTCCTCCTGGCTGATTCCTGGGGCTCGTAGTGAGTCATATCGCTGCTGGCGATGATTACTGTCTCTGCCCTTAACTCCTTGACTGCCCCGGCTATCTCCTTACCGATCTCCTTGTAGACGGAGGCGGCGGCGTGAGAGAATACGATAGGCACTATTCTGACGTCCCGTTTGAAGTATTGCAGAAACGGCAGCTGGACCTCGATAGAGTGCTCGTGTACATGCGCCACGTGATCTTCTTCCAGGTGCCTGGACCTGGTTAGGATCTGTTTGCCCAGGCGCGAGTCGATTCCTACTTCGCCGAGGGGTGTTTCCCATGAGCCTTCGGTCATAATGCTGAAGGGCCTGCCAGCCCCTGTGTGGCTGGGGCCGAGCATGATAAAGGTGTCTTTGAACTGGATTCTGGACATGACTGCGCCAGCCACTGATCCGGAGTAGACATATCCAGCGTGGGGTGAGACCAGCCCAATCACATCTTCTTTCGGCGCCTTTTCATCGATGAATCCCCTAACCTGCGCTTCTAGCGAAGAAGCCGATGCTGGGTAAAAGTGGCCCGCGACAATCGGATTCCTGATCATGGCGATCCCCTCCCTTTAGGATTTTATCCTAAAATTGAGCTCTGCTCCACAAAAGCGACACTTGGAGCCGTCCAGACCAACTCGCTCGGTCTGGTAGCCTACGCGCTTTACCACCAGGCGGCCACAGGAGTAGCAGGTGGTGTTCTCGCCCTCATGGCCCTGCAGGTTGCCCACGTAAACGAAGCGAAGTCCTACCCTTTGCCCTATGCTGTAGGCACGCTCGATTGTCGACACTGGCGTCGGGGGTATGTGTTGTAGTTCATGCTGTGGGTAGAAGCGGGTCACATGCCAGGGGGTGAGCTCGCCCAGGCGGTCCCGAATCCAGGTAGCGATGCCCTCGAGCTGGGCATCGTCGTCGTTCATGGTGGGGATGATATTGGTCACCACCTCGACATGCATGCCCCACTTCTCCTGTGCCCTCTCGGCGACCTCAAGAATACCCCGCCACTGCGAGACCTTAGCCAGTTGCCTGTAAAAGGAGTCGGAGAACCCTTTTACATCGACTCTCCAGGTATCGAGATAAGGCCCGATAGCGTCCAGCGCCTCGGGGGTAGAATAGCCGTTGGTCACATATACGGTGTACAGGCCCTCCGCTTTGGCGAGCTTGGCTGCATCCAGTGTGTACTCCAGCCAGATGCCAGGCTCGTTATAGGTCCAGGCGATCCCCTCGCAGCCGTAGCGTCTGGTGAGTCCGATGGAAGCCTCAGGGAAGATCTGTTGCGAGCCACTCCTCTCTTCCCAGGGTGCCCGACAGGAGATCTGCCAGTTCTGACAGTGCTTGCAGTGAAAATTGCAGCCCCACCCTCCGAGGGAAAAGACCAGGCTCGTGGGATGGAAGTGGAACAACGGCTTCTTCTCGATAGGGTCCACTGCGACTGAGGATACCTCAGCGTAGTTCAGGATATGGAGGACGCCATCGATGTTCTGGCGCACCTGGCAAAGGCCGGACTTCTTTGGCCTGATTACGCAGCGCCACTGGCAGACGTGGCAGCGAACTGCGGAGTCAGCCAGTTTCTCGTAGAGCATAGCCTCGCGCATCTCCGCCTCCCCTAAGCCAGCTCTATTACATCCAAGGGTAGCGAAAGTCTATCACATCGCGGGGGGTATGTCTATTTGGTTGCCGGGTTTCTGTAGACACTTGCCAAAGCAATCCCGAAGGGCTAGAATTAGGTGGAGACTGACAAGCTGGCAGCAGGAATTTGAAAGGGCATTCTCAAAAGTACGGGGAAGGAAGATGGCCAAGAAATCGCGCAAGACAGCGGCAAAGTACTCGCAGTTGAGTAGGGCAAAGAAGAAGAAACAACGAGGTAGCCCTTCACTTGAAACGGGAACGATTTCTGCGCCCAAATCTCAGGAGATAGCTGAGCCCAAGCCAATCAAGAGCCAGGTCTCCAAGACTGCGCCCAGGACGCAACCCCAGCCAAAGCGAGCCGCTGCCAGTTATCAATACGTGAGGGCTGACCTGAAGAGGATCGGTATTCTGGCTGGGATGATGATCATCATCCTAATTGTGCTGACCTTCGTGCTGGGCTAAACCCACTCGTCATCCTCTTCCTCAGGTGGCGCCGCCACTGACAACTCCCTTGAAAGAGGCAGTGAGGCGCTGATTTTCTCTCCTGGCTTCTTTCTCGTCGTCGGCAGCTTCTGAATCGCTTCCTTCACCTGAGATAGCCTCTGTTCGGGGTCCTTTACTGCCAGGTCTACCACAACTCCCCGCACTCCCAGTCCCCACAGGCTTTGAATATCGTCAATTGGCAAACCGGGGGGCATGGCCGCCAGGAGGTACTTTCCCGCTCCAGCGGCTAGTCGCTCGTAGATCATTAGCTGATGCACAGTAAGGGGGGATTCGTCCTCACTAACCGGGCCTAGGAGCACGGCATCGATGGGCAAGCGGTTTATGGCTTTGGCCAGGCTATCGCTCAACGAAGAGTCTATCTGAAGCACCTTACCGATTTTCTCCTTCCCCAGGACTGCTGCCGGGGTTTTGTCTGGGGCGAAGACCACAAAGTCGCAACCCATCTCAATGAGTTGCTCGACCTCATCCTTGGTTACTGCATTCAGGGATACCCCCCAGGGAATATCAGTCTCAGCGCTGCTGAGTTTGGCCAGAGCTTTGTCCATCTTCTCCTGATGCTTAATGGTCATCAATAAAGCATCGGCGCCCGCCTTTGCAGCGATGGCGGCTAGCTTGGCATTTCCCAAAGGTACGCTGGCGACGATCACCATGGGTAAGCTCTTCCCCCTGGTCACCGCGGCCCCGAAACCCAGAGGCTGAGTTCTTCCCTCAGAGATCCGCTCTAGCTTATCCAGAAGCTTGCTCATGTTCTCCCTCTTTGCTTCTCTGCATTTCAGCTAAGTCAGCAGGCCTGCGGTCGAATTCGAACTAACTACATGCCATTTGATTATGTGGGCCTAGGGAGCCTGAAATTCCATGGAGTAGCATAACTGCCTGCCTGGTCAGGTGTCAAGCCGCAGCCCTTGTTGGCGGAGGCCGAGCCTGTCTATGTCTCCCCGCCCGGGGATCGGCGGGAGGCCTGTCTCGCTCCATTGTAGGATAATACGATTCACTCAGGTACGATTACCTAGCCAAATTCATACCGATTTTTCATTCAAAAAGGTCGCAGAATCCCCCTAAGTCTCCCTTTTCTAAAGGGGGATTTAGGGGGATTTACTGAAAGCTGACGGCTGAACGGTCACGAATAGACATCTTAATCAGTGTAAAAGGACAAGCCAAGGATGCCGGGTCCGGCATGGACACCCATGCCGGGGGTGAACTCCGTGAGATAGAGTTCGGCACAGCTAAATCTTGAACCGATCTCTGCCTTGAGCTTCTCTCCTTCCTCCAGTTCATCGGCGTGGTGCACCATTACGTGCACGGTGGAGTTTCCTACTCTCTCCGCCATTAGCTCCAGCATGAGCTTTACGGCCTTCGACTTTGTCCTCGGACGTGCCACGGGGGTGGTCTCTCCTACTGAGGTAGAATGCTCGAGTACAGGCTTCATATTTAATACCGCCCCAGCCCAGGCTGCCGCCCTGGCAGTGCGACCGGTTCTCGCGAGATAGTAGAGTGTGTCCAACATGGCCAGGAGATTTACCCTGCCGATCATGCTCCTTGCAGCATCGACTACCTGGGGCAGCTCTGCCCCCTGGCTGGCAACGCGAGCTGCCTCAAGGGCGACAAATCCTAATGCACCGGCTACAGCACGGCTGTCAACTACCTCGATAGCGGTATCTGGGATTACCTCACTAGCTTTCTCACTGGCGATCACTGCAGCTTCGAAGGTCTTGCTTTGCAGGCCGGTGAGGGTTATACAAACTATGCTCTCTGCCTCCTGGCTTAACTGGCGGAAGGCTTCTAGGAAGTCCCCTGCTGATGGGGTTGAGGTGGTGGGGAGGTCCTTTCTTCTTCGCATAATCTTATAGACCTCGCCCGGGCTTATATCAACTCCATCGCGGTAGCTCTTATCTTGATAGACTATGAAGATGGGTATCAAACATATATTGTATTTCTCCACCAGCTCGCTAGGCAGGCAACATGTGCTATCGGTAATGACGGCGACCTTTCTCATTTGTATACTCTCCTCAAAAGATGCAGCCAGCGGTCGGATCCGGACCGACGGGCTGCGGTTTGTGAAGTGCCTTTGTTAGATTGCTGGCAGAATCAGATTCGAGGGAACGGCGGGCTAGGAAAATGAACTGCAATCTGACCATGTCGGCTTGGTATTATCTTCCGCTTTGGCGCAGGTCAATGGCCGAGGAGTATGTTACCATATGCTGCCTCGATGGTAAATCCCCGGCAAGGATTCTAAATTCGACTGTTCTATTTCTTATCATCTCGGCACGTTTTCGGGCGTTTCCGCGAATATCACTGATTGCAAGTTTGCCGATAATTGCAGAGCGGGGTGCTCAGCGCAGCAAAGATCAGGGGACGTTAGACGAGCCAACCCGGCCATTCCTTCAAATGTCTAGCTGCACGGCTTCACCGTCGGACTCATGCGTTCAGCCGCCGTTTGGATTAGTAGCTAGGGTCAGGGCTCGTCTGGTACAATCTTGATTAAAACAGTACGGTTCCTTGGGCCATCAAACTCGCAAAAGAAGATACCCTGCCACGTCCCCAAAACCACTTTCCCGCCTTCTATCAGCAGTGTCCGAGAGTTGCCTATCAAGCTAGCCTTGATATGGGCAGGAGCATTGCCTTCCATATGGCGGTAGTCACTGTGTCTAGGTACTATAGCCTCAAGCTGTGTGGTAATGTCTGCTGCTACGCTGGGGTCGGCGTTCTCATTTACTGTAATTGCGGCTGTGGTATGTGGGACGAAAACATGGCAAACGCCACTTTCAATGCCACTGGATTTCACCATATCCTGAACTTCTTCAGTAATGTCCTTAAACTCCACTCTCGCCTTGGTGCTTACGCCTATCCTGTGTATCAAGATGACCCCCGGCCCTGCGGATATGCTTCAGACTCACCTCATATCCTACATCCCTTTTATCCCATTCGCAACATGCTTCACTTTCCCATCGATGAGGCAATTGAAAGCAAATATTGACAAATCGCGTTTGCTGATCTACAAAGCCGACAAGAGCGACTTCAGGAAGACAATTGTGCCGCCTTGAATGACTCATGCCCATGGTCTATGATATACCTTGACAGGATTTAACCTCGCCAAAGGACCCTTGTCGCAAGAATATGGGAGCGTACGAGGACCTCATCGAGAGGTTGAGGCAGACGGATGTGATGCAGCAGGTTCTGGCCGCCCTGGAGAAGGAGCCGGTCACCCTGCTCTATGCCATTTGTAAGGAATACGAAGCAAGCAACGAACCCGTGCCCGATCATCATCTTCCTATCTCGGGGTACTTGAAGGAGGTTGCAGTGCGGACTCTGCTATCAGGGGGGTTGCTGGAGCGACAGGCAGGTGGCAGGCTATCTGTTTACTCCTACAGACCGACATCGGATGGCATGGAATGCTACCGAAGACTGGTGGGCGACGGATGGGGCCTTAAACAATGAGGATCTAGGTTGTCTTCTTCTCCCTGAAAGGATATGCCCCCTTCTTTGACACAGAAAATGCTACACTACGCTACCGTCGATGGTGGTTGTTTCACAGCCTGGCTTGTGATACAATGCTAACATTGTGGTTTGATACCGATAACATGAGGTGGCTATGATGTATGACTATAAGTTCTCCGACGTGGCTTTGACAAGCTGGGTACTCTGTCGCCAAACTTGGTCTGGGATGCAGAAGGTAGCCGAGCGCAAACTTGCCAAGTCAGGCCTGACACCTGAGCAGGTCGACATCCTCTGGATTTGCAGGGACTATCCTGGCCTAATGACCCCTGCCGAGCTATCTCGTTTGATCTTCCGGGAAGAACAAAGCGTCACGGGGTTGCTCAATAGAATGGAGAGAGAGGGCTTGGTGAGGAGATACGCGAAGCGGAAAGGGAAGCCATACACAGAAGTTAAGATAACTGACAAGGGGACGGAAGCCGCCGATGCCGGAGTACAGGTCGCGAAGGCCCTGATTACAGAGGTCATGTCCACTTTGTCACCACCAGAGCACGAGGAGCTACAAAGGATACTCCGGGTATTGCAGGGCAAGATAGCCGAATTGCTGTATATAGAGGTAGTACCGGCGGACTACTCTGCGAAGGACACTATTCCTGTACGAGGTTAACCACGGGTTCATCCAGACGGAATAATGTTGGCAGCGGAACCATCGGCGTGCCTTCTTAGGGATCAAGCAGGCTGAAGAGTTCCGCTCCCTGGTGCTGGGGCATTAGCTCTAGCTCGTTCTACGGGGGATGGGAGGCAGCGCAAATACCTTTTGGGACAGGTCTAGGCCTGATGCCCTGGTCGAATTGTCAACAAAACCTTATCTTGCGAGAGAGAGGCCACAGACATCAGCTGCATTGGCTGGTCGGTGGCCTTCTTGTTACGACGGAAGGCAAAGGTCAATTTACGGCCGCGCTTGGAAAGCCCGAGGCAGGAGACAATAGTTGAGCTGGAGCTCGCTCCATCTATCTTAAGCTGGGTGGAGCCAGATGAAGAGAACGATTCATTCCCGGAGGATTCGACTCCGAAGGCGGCCTGGAGGCTGTTTACCACTCTGCCCCTAATTCTGAGGTGGTTATCTTGCGTTTGACTCCACATTAGGTGGGCAGTGTGCCGATGGGCAACCGACGCCCTTGCAAGATGCTACTAGTAGTGAGAGGTAGATTGCAAGTGGTGGGTTGAGTGGATTTCCTCAGCGGGATGATCTAGGGAGACAATGGGTACCTCTACCACAAAGGTAGTTCCTTCGCCGAGCTTGCTCTCGGCATACAGATGGCCACCATGCTGCTGGACGATGCCGTAGCAGATGCTGAGCCCCAGCCCTGTCCCTTTCCCCACCTTTTTGGTGGTGAAGAACGGGTCAAATATGCTCTTTAGGTTGTTCTCTGAAATACCAGGCCCATCGTCGGTAAAGGCTATCTGAATCATTTCGCCCGCTCTTTGCGTCTTGATAACAAACTTACCTTTGCCGTGTGCCTCAGTCATAGCCTGCTCAGCGTTGGTGATGATGTTGACGAAGACCTGCTGCATCTGGTGGAAGTCAGCCATAGTCTTTGGAAGATCAGGGTCCAGTTCTGTCACGACCTCGATGTTGTTGACCCTCATGCGGTAAGCGTGGAGTTCCAGGTTTTTCTCGACAACTTCGTTGATGGAGATGAGGCTTTTCTCAGGCTTATGCCTGCGGGCAAAGGAAAGCAGGTTATTGATGACCCTGGTGGCTCGCTCTGCTTCCCTGTATATAGCCTCCAGACAACCGTTTGTGGTCTCATCCGCGGGTTCCCTTGCTATTAGAAGCTGGGTATAGGCCATGACTCCAGCGAGGGGATCATTCAACTCGTAACCGATTCTAGCTGCCAGCTCTGTAAGCCTGCCTTCGAATACTGTCCTATGGTAGTTGCACGCCTCTTCTCGCAGCGACTCATCTGAGATATTTGGCAGCCTTTTGCCAGCAGACCTTGTGCTGGCATGGTCTGTTTCTTCGTCAACCGCGATGCAGCGGTCTAGGGGCGTTCCCACGTAGTTCCTTGGCTTTCTCTCCGCCTCGTTCGATAGCCGAATAGCGGCTGGCAGAGGCCTATTCTGCATGGACTTGCTTCTTGGCGCCACTTTTCTCCTCCCTGCGAAACCCGCCCGTGACTCGATGGGCTAGTTTATCAGCAGTACTGCTGTCCTAGGTCAACATTATCATACCCACCACTATCTATACAATGGTTCTTTAAGGTGATGGCCGTTGGGAAAATGGTACCGCAACTGCGAGAGAACAGGTTTGCCACCTTGATTTCCGGTGGCTTTCAAATTCAAGCGTATGCGGCGATGTCTTACAGTGTAAGCTGCTAGTACTATGTTTGGTGACAGTACTGTTGTGCCAGCCATGGCGGCGAGAATTGAACGAAATGGCTATGGTGCGAGCAATGGTATCTGTGTTAGTATTGCAACCGCGATGGCGCAATAGCCACCTAGTACGCAGAAAAGCCGAGAGCCATGGACATACAGGCGAGTATCTACATATCAAATAGCAATCAAATCTACTTGACTCTGCAAGGCGTCGCTCAGGGTGCAGTCGTCTTTCCTGATTTCAACGCATTTCAAAGGTTTGTCGAAGGGTGCCAAGAGTTCATGAATACGCACGCTCCGATACCTCAAGCTGCTACTCCAATACCTGACTATTTCTTGGACGCCTTTGATGATAGGCGCAATCCCTAGCTACTTCTCGCCCTCTGGGTAACAGCCCCCGTGACAATGCCGCTCCCTCGCTGGGCGTTGTAGGCAATAAGAGACACGTCAGCAAAACCCGCCGAACGAATGATTGCAATCAGCTCATTCACAGTGTAGACACCGATCATCAAGTTGAACAGCGCTGCCGGGAGAGGCCCACTCTTGTCATTATTCAGCAAGAAATCATGCGCGATAAGCAGTCCACCTGGTTCAAGCGCACGCATTCCCTGCTTCAGCCTCGTCTCTGCCTGACTGCCGTGCCCATGCATTATGTTGGACATGAGGATGCAATCGTATCCTGTGCCGAACTCGTCGCAGTTCCAGTCACCTTCCTTCACAGCTATACGGTCTTCCATGTGGAACCGCTCGATCACCTGCTGCGCAATAGCAATAGTTTGTGGCACATCCCATACTATAGCCCTTAGATTGGGGAAACGTTGGCACATGGCGATGCTGTAGGTGCCCGGACCCCCACCGACGTCGAGCAGCAGACTTCTGTCGCTCAAGTCTACTTGTCTTGCTACCCATTGCCCTACGCCATTGGCAGCGTTGCCGTGCATTGCCCAGATCCAGTTCTCGTGCCAGTGGGAGATGAAATGTTCAGGTGGCTTTGGTGCTGCTCCACGCTCTCCCGTGCGTATGATATCGGGAAGCCCCGTACTGGCCCACCACAGGCTTTCGCCGTGATCGAGAACGCCGCCAAGATAGCGTGGGCTTTCGCGCAAGAGGGTATCGGATGCTAACCGCGTCAGGGCGAAATGATCCTTGTCCCGCCGCACAACACCCAGGGCGCAGCATGCGATGAGCAGCTTTTCGGTCATGCCCGGGTCGGTTGCGCATTGTGCTGCTACCTCTGCCGCCTTTTTTCGCTCCCTGAGGGCTTCGAAAATCCCAAGCTGATGAGCTGTCATCAGAACTCGTGACACCCGAAATTGCCAGTGGAGTTCCAGTAGCGCCGTCGCCGCCTCCAGATTCTCAGCATCAAACAGATTCACTTTCATTTCTCCAGTCCTCCTCCACAATTCTTGGGCATTGGCGTCGCGTCCCAGTAGGTCTGGGTCGCTCCATGAACAACGGTCGGATTTCTAACGCCGGCGAATATAGCACCCAGGACCTGATTGAGGTAAACATGCCGCACCAGGGACGGACGCTGTCTCCAACATCTGCTAACATTTAGCTAACGAACCCAGCGACACGGAACATCACGGAGCAACACAACAGATACGCAACAGCCCCGAACAGGTGTGCGGAATGGTATCTGGCAGCACCTCACAGCACGCCATTCGTAGCACTTCAAATCCGCTGGTCGCCGAGTGTCAATTCCTCGAAGATTGAACGTTTTTGACATACTAAATAGTAGCTCAAGCATTGTCGTCTAACAGTCTTTCAATAGCCTTCTTCAATTCTTGCGGCTTGAAGCCAAATGGACCTAATCCTCCGGCATATACCACACGCCCATCCATCCCAATTAAATACAGCCGCGTAGGCATTGCAGCATAGGCACGATTGACTGGGTCATCAATTTCATCCACTAGAGTTGGGATCCCATACCGCAGCGCCGATTCACACCTTGCTGCTATTTGTCTGCGCTCCTCCATGGTCTTGGGATCATACACATCCGTGGCGGCTTTCGCCCCGCGCACTTTCATCGCCAAGCCAAATACACCCCCGCCGAGCCACCACCCATCAACCGGGTGCGCTTCACGCATATAGATTACGATAAACTGCACCCGATCGTGATACTGTTCGTAGAGATCGTGGAGACTCACGGTCCCCTTTACAAAGGGTGGTCAGGTATAACTGCCGAAGATCAACGCTACCGGTTTCTTGCCTCTGAGGTCAGACAGACGCATCGAGTCCTTACCCTTAGTGTCATACAATTCGAAATCTGGGGCCATATCTCCTGCCTTCGGAGCAAGAGGTATGAATTGCTTCCGCCATTCTTTGATCCGTTTCCTTGCTCGAATTGCTTTGAACATGGTTGACTCCTCGTTATGTAATAGATACTGATTTCAAAGCGAAGTGGCCATTTAGATTCTTTTCCTCAACATTAAACCAGGAAGATGATCCGCCGCCTACCAAGTAATATACGGAAAAGACTCTGCGTTTGCAAGGCAAACGAGGGAAGGATTTCCGCGTTCTGCTAGAAACCGCTCCAGTATGTGTCTCAAAAGAGGAACGCTGCTTGTTTCGTTTCTTGGTCAAAGCCAGGCGGATTTGGAGAGGGCAATAGGAAAAGGAGGAAGCAACATGAGAAAGCTAGCGATTGTGTTGATACCCTTGTTGATAATGTCCCTGGTCCTCGGTGCTATCGGCTGTGGTGGCGAGGAGACAAAGCCTACGCCGACACAAACACCGACACCGAATTGGCGAGTAGCTAACATTTAGCTAACGAACTCGGCGACACTGGGTGACATAAGAGGGCACAGAACGGGAGTCTGAAGGGGCGGTTCAGCTACGAAATAACACAGGGCAATCGGCTTGCAGGGTGTTTCGATTGGGTGATCCAGCGTTCCAATTTGGTGGTCTCACATTGGCTATGAGGCCTTCAGTCCGGTCATCCGCGGAGCTATCTCGTAGCAAGTCGAGAGTTCGGACATGATTTGGTCGTGTAGAATCCGGAGACCTTTCTTTACTTCTCTGAGCATCTCGGCGTAGCAGTTACAGATTTCGGACGCCATCCTCTCGTGTGCAATCTGGACAGTCTCATTTATTCCTTCGAGCGTCGTCACCAGTTCCGCCGACGGCTCATATCCAGCCATCATCTCGTGGTAAGTCAAATCCACGACCGACGGCTCCGTCTGAGTGTGTTCGCGAGCTAATGTCATTGGTACCCTCCCTAATGTCTGGAAATCAAGAGTTTGTGTGTGTTTCCTGTATATATAACGAATATCGACCTAGTTTTGTCAGGTATGTGCTTTGGATTATGCTGTGCTCAACCTTGCAAGGTCGCAAGTTCTCAAGGAGCTTCTGACTCACGGGTCTGCTGGATACGAAGTCCTTATTGGGCTCTCTCCCTGAGCTGCACCACAGCATCCGGGAGAGCCTCTATCTCCTACTTCTTGTCGATCCACTCGATCATGTCGATGACTAGCTGAAGCGACACTGACAACGATTGCGGTCGGATGTGTTCATAGGTATCTTCGCGGGTATGATAATTTGGCTGGATTTTGGAAGTGTCCATGCAAAGCAGGCATATGGAGGGGATTCCTTTCACCGAAAAGGCGCCAGCATCGGTACTACCCAACGGATTTGGCTTGATAGTTATAGGCCAGTCGTGGCTTGCGGCCACATCCTGAGCCATCTTGACCAGTTCAGGGTCGTGTTTCGCACCAGTGAATATTTCGCGGTCTATCACGGTCAGAAATCTCTCATCGCATATGGTTTCCAGGAACAATCCATACGTTGGGAGTTCTTTCATCTCTTTCAGGTGCTTTCTCACGTATCTCTTGGCCCCCCGTAACCCAGCTTCCTCCGATGATGTAGCGAGTAGAATTACTTCGGTTCCTTCAGGAATCCAATTCCCATTCCTTTTTGACTCATCAAGGTACTTGGCCAGACCAGCGACTACGGCGAGACCTGCCATGTCATCGCTGGCGCCAGGGACTGGCCTGTATGTATGGAAAAACAGGAATAGGCCGATAACAGGGGTGAATACAATTGCCATTATTCCAACTCCGGTGAAAGCTGCCGCATCTGCTGAGCCACCGAAGTACGCAATGGTTTTTGCCAGACTGCCTCCTAAAACCACAACTAGTCCTAGGATAGCAATTACCATAACTAGGATTGCGGCGTTTTTAAGGTGATAGAAGAGGTTGTACTCGTATGCCGAATCCATGTGAGCGCTGACGATAACTCGCTGTCTTGGTTCGTGCTTAGGTCGAATTACGCCGATGACATTTTCGCCTTCTTTGCGGGGAAATAGGAAATCAACGAACTCATGGTACCTGAACTCCAAAAACAGGATGATAGAGCTAATGATGGCTATTGCGAAGGAGATCGGGGGGTAGAACCAATAGAGGATGACGGCAGTAAAGTAAAGCAATACTGACAAAGGAATGGAGCCCAGAAACGCGGAAGGACTGCATGTGAACTTCTCCACCACGACCCTGTCACAAACCGGCTTCCATTCCTCAACCAGAAGGCGGCCCAGCTTTTTTTCCTCTTCACTGCAAGATGGGCGTGGGCCGATCTCATCGATAACTCTTTTGACCAAGGAATACATGTAGTCTTTATATTTATCCGCGGGCATATTCATTTGACGTACAGATATTGTACCGCAAAAATACCATGAAGGCTTCCTTTTTCTCTCCTTTTTCTCTACTATAGTTGAAGCCGAGATTCAATTCTGGGCAGTGCACTGACAAAAACGTTTGCCAGGCCACCTAGATTGAACTGTGAGAAGAAGCACCATGTTGTGCTCTCGGCCGCTCGCCCAGGTGGCACATCACTAAAGAAACAAGTTTAGAGAGCAGCAAAACGTGATGCATATTCTTGAAAGGGTTTTGAGAACATAAAGTATCAAAAGCAACAGGCATATCTGGCTATTGACAAGTATGATAACGTTGATGCCGGGCGAAATTGCAATTGGTGACAATGCCGCTATTGCGCAGACAATGCTACCTGTAGCATAATGTCACTTGAGTTGAGGAAAATGGATAAATATATAGTTGCGCATGACGTGGGGACAAGCGCGAACAAAGCAGTTCTGGTAGACATTAAGGGTCAGATCCACGGCAAATGTTCCGAGAATTTCTCCGTCTGCTATCCAAAGGCTGACTGGGCTGAGCAAGAGCCTGATGATTGGTGGAACGCTGTGAAGACCACTACAAAGCGTCTTATAGAGCAGGCAGGAGTGTCACCGAACGATGTACTTTGTGTGACGTTTAGTGCACAGATGCTTGGTATAGTGCCGATGGACTCAGAAGGAAGACACCTAAGGCCCGCAATAATCTGGCTTGATAACAGGGCTTGCAAGCAGGCGGAGAGCATAATGAGGAAGTTCGTTCACCCTCGTGTCTTTGCGCTTATTGCCGGCACTACCTTATGTGGAAAGGATTGCGTACCGAAGCTACTGTGGCTTAAATCGGAAGAACCCGACATATACCAGAAGATGAAGTATTTTCTTGACGTCAATGGTTACCTCATTTATCGGACCACAGGCAATATGGTTATGGAATGGACAGGCGCTTCCGTGTTTGGAATTAACCTCAAGAAGAAAACGTGGCTCAAGGGTCTCTTTCGCTATGTTGGGCTTGATCCAGAAAAGGCACCCCCACTTGTGCAACCGATTGATCAAGTCGGAGTGTTGTCAAGAGAAGCAGCCAGTGAGCTTGGACTTCTCCAAGGCACGCCGGTCATAGCTGGCGCAGGAGATGCACCTTGTGCAGCTGTCGGTTCCGGTGCTGTAGGTGAAGGTGATGGGCATGTCTACCTTGGTACCTCGGGATGGGTGGGTGTGGTAACAAAGCGTACGCCCCGTGGTAAACACGGAGCAGCAACAATCCATTCGGCAGACCCAAACAAGGCGTTTCTGATCGCTGAAACGGAAACAGCCGGTGCCTGCTTACAGTGGATAGGTGATGAGCTTTACAAGTCAGAGAAAAGGGATCCCCATATGTCCAACATTTACGCTATAATGGACGAGAAAGTTGGCCAAGTTCCACCGGGCTCTAACTACTTGATTTTCACCCCGTGGATGTACGGGGAAAGGGCTCCCATAGCTGACTGCAACGTTCGCTCTGCTTTCCTTAACCTGAGTGCTGACCACACCCGCGAGAACTTGCTGCGTGCTGTCTATGAGGGGGTAGCATTCAACATAAGATGGATTGTTGAAATCGTGGACAAACACTTCAGATTCCCTCTGCCAACGCTTCGCGTCATAGGTGGAGCGGCCAGGAGTGAACCTTGGATGCAGATTCTGTCTGACGTAACTTGCAGGCGGGTTGAGACCGTCCGCGACCCTCAAGAGGCCGGAGCAGTTGGAGCCGCACTTATTGCGGCGATAGGTCTGGGGATATATCCGAACTTCGAGGCGCTTAAGGATGTTGTGAAAGTAGACAAGGTCTTTAAGCCACAAGAGGAGAACCGCAAGGTTTACGATTCACTTTTCCATTCATATCAGGAGGCATACAGAAGCCTGCGACGCTTCTATAAACGGCTGAACAAGAAGAGGTTCGACGAAGCACGCTTACGTAAGGAGGTGTCCAAATGAATACCGAGGAAATATTAGGGCTCCCTATGGCGCTGCCGGACGGTATTGACTACAACGAATACATAATCGCTACCTACCTTGCTTCTTTTCCGGCAGAGGTGCCTATTCCCTTGCTGTCCATGGTGCTTGCGGTCGAGCAGAGCACCGGCACCTGGGTACCGGTTCCAGGCGAGACTCCGGAGGTTCGCCGCCGTCATGTTGCCAAGGTGCTGGGCGTGTACGAGGTGCCAGACTTTGAGTTTGAGGTGCCTCCCTCGGTGCAAACCAGGAACTGGGTTATCCAGGTGGCTTATCCGGAGGTCAACATTGGGGCGCAAATACCGATGCTATTGACATCCGTAATCGGGAATATCTCAATGGGCGGAAATATCAAGCTATTGGACGTCCGGTTTCCAGAGAAATATGTCGCTGGTTTCAAGGGGCCCAAATTCGGCATTACTGGCATAAGAGAAATCCTGGGGGTCCTGAGTCGACCCCTTCTAAACAACATGATAAAGCCGTGCACAGGTTACCCCTTGGAACTCGGGGCTAACCTGTTCAGGGAAGCCGCCCTGGGTGGCTGCGACATTATCAAGGATGATGAACTGATAGCGGATGCCTCGTTCAATTCTGTGGAGGGCCGTGTAAAACGTTACATGGAGATCGAGAAGCAGGTTTACGAGGAGACGGGTGAGCACACTCTTTATACCGTTAACATAACAGACGCAGTGCCAAAAGTCTTCGAGAATGCCAGGCGCGCTGTGGAGTTGGGATGCAATGCGCTCATGGTAAACTATCTCGCTGTTGGATTGCCAGTTATGCAGGCTCTGGCGGAGGATCCCAACATAAACGTCCCCATTCTCGCCCACATGGACATCGCCGGGGCGATGTACATGTCGCCTTTACATGGTGTTAGCTCCCACATAGTGCTCGGGAAACTGCCGCGCCTCGCTGGTGCAGACGTGGTCGTCATACCTGCACCTTACGGCAAAGCCCCGGTAATTCCCGACAAATTCAAGAATGTTGCCAAGAACCTGACGTTCCCCCTATACCACTTAAAACCGACTTTTCCGATGCCGTCCGGTGGGATTACTCCGTCCATGGTACCCAAAGCGATAGCAGACCTAGGCACTGACATTGTGATAGGTTCGGGAGGCGGCATTCATGCCCATCCGCAAGGTCCGGTCGCGGGCGGGAAAGCATTCCGCCAGGCCATTGACGCAGCAATGCAGGGAATCTCTTTGGCAGAGTATGCAAAGGAGAATCCGGAACTGGATGTTGTGCTAAAGCAATGGGCTGACCCATTTGGCAAAGGCATTTCGGGTTAGGCTGAAATGGAGGACGTAATGTCGAAAGTTACTATTTTGGGGGGGTGCGGAGTCGTCGGAAGTATAGCGGCTGAAACCCTAGTCTCAAGCGGAGTATTCTCCGAAGTAGTGATTGCTGATATTGAGATCACACAGGCGAGAATAATGGCAGACAGGCTGGGCTTGGGCAATGCTTCAGTTGTTGAGTTTGATGCGGCAAGTCCGCAGAGCATAAGAAACGCTATCAACGGCTCATCGATTGTTCTAAACTGCGTCGGCCCCTTTTACAAGTATGGTCCCATCATATTGAAGGCAGTCATTGATTCTAAAACCAACTACGTAGATGTCTGCGATGACCTTGATGCCACCGAGAAGCTACTCGACATGGACGACGATGCCAAGAATGCTGGAATTTCGGCATTAATCGGAATGGGCAGTTCCCCGGGCGTGGCCAACGTGCTGGTCAGATTCTGTGCTGACTCTATGCTTGATCAAGTTGAGGCGGTTGACATATATCATGCCCACGGTGGAGAAAAGGTCGAAGGGCCGGCAGTTGTGAAGCATAGAATTCACTCCATGAAAATGGACATACCCATGTTCCTCAACGGCCAATTCACAACAGTAAGACTCTTTGAGGAAAGCGGAAAGGCGCTAGAAGAGGAGGTAGAATTTAGAGATGTTGGTAGCTACAACGTCTATGCCTATCCACATCCGGAAACGTTAACGCTGCCAAAGCACTTGACAAACGTGAAGAAAGTAACAAATCTGGGACTGGTGCTGCCGCCTGCCTACGCGGAACTGATCAAAGGAATGGTGAGGTTGGGCGTCACAGATGAAGAGCCGATTGAGGTTCAGGGCCAGAAAATTGTCCCTCTCGAATTCGCAGTAGCATTCATTCTCTCGCGAAGGCAGGAATTGATGAGAGAGGCCGGGCTTAGCGAACCTATGGGCTGCCTGAAGATAGTCGTGACAGGCTACAAGAATGGGGAAAGGAACGCCTACGTTTTCTCGATGTCATCGAGAGGACAGGGAATGGGTGAAGGCACAGGCATTCCTGCTGCGCTTGGGGCGATTCTTATGGCTACAGGAAAAGTAGACGCAAAAGGAGTCAATCCACCTGAGACCTGCGTTAGCCCGATGGATCTGCTGGAGCTTGCGCGAACCAAGGTAAGCTTGGGCGAAGGGAAAGGTTTTCCCATAGTCATCGAGCATATTGACAAGGACGGGAATTCACAAAGAGTAGAGCTGTTTGGTTAGCAGCCGCAGCCCGTTCACAGAGGTTCCTTTTTTCCTAGCAAGATCAGGGAATTGCGGACAAGCAAGAAGGGGCAGGATCTCAGGCCGCCCCTTCTTGCTTGTCCGGTGTCTCTTCGATTCTACAATGCTCCCGAAACCGAACCGGTGTGTGTCCCAAAAGAGGAACGCTGGCTGGCGAGTTTCCTAGAATCGTTGACCAAGAAATACGCTTGATTGTTTCAGGCTCCTTCTACTCATCTCCAAAGCAGCCAACTTCCTGGGTGCCATGGTATGGGCTTCCTGTTATGGGCTTCCTGTGGTATCATGTGTAGTAAAAAGGATTCTTGCCAGCAGGTCGCAAAGAAATTGCCCTAGCCGATATGATGCTAGGGCAAGTAATGGATCCCACTATAAGTCTGAATGTTACGAGAAGCTAGTGCGCCCCCCGGTGGGCCAAGACCTATCCTTGTTGGAACAGAGCATCCCGGTTTGGCGAGGTGACAAAATGTGTGAGTTCTGCGTTCAGCACGGTGAGGGAAAGAAGTGGTATCTGGTCATGCGTAACTACTCGCGCGAACTCTGGGCCCAGCAAGGGCGGGTGGAGTTCATGGAGGATTTCATGGCCCATTTTGAGGATAAGTATGGAACGGCGGTGGCGCTAGCGGACGCAGTCAGCGATATCCCTGTGGTCTACCGCTTCGTCCGCCGCATGGTTATCCGTAAGCAAAAGGCCATGCACTGGGGTCAGGTGGTGCCCATAGAGGACGTGGAGCAAATCGTGGATCTACAGGACTCCATCGTGCGCCTGCCCTGTGTCTGCCGCAGCCTGACCACGGGTCGCCAAGTCCGCTATTGCTTCGGCATCGGCATCGACGTGGTGGGCATACTGGGCAAGTATCCCGACTACTCCCATAGCTTAGAAGTGCTGGAGAGGGAAGAGGCCAAGAAGATCCTGCGCTCCTTCGACAAGCAAGGCATGGTGCACACCATCTGGACCTTCAAGACGCCCTACATCTGTGGCATCTGCAACTGCGATCAGGATTGCCTGGTCTACCGTCTCCACGTCAAGGCAAGCCTGACAGAAATCATGTTCCGGGCGGAGTACGTGGCGCTGGTGGACTGGGATCTATGCAACGGCTGCAAGAAGTGCTTGTTGCACTGCCAGTTCGGGGCCATCCGCTACTCCAACACCATGAAAAGGACTACCATCGAGATGAAACAGTGCTATGGCTGCGGTGTGTGTCGAGCTGTCTGCGACCGAGGGGCTATCACCCTGAAGCCCAGAGCCAGCTTCGCCAGGTTGCCCTGGTAGCGTTCGAGGTGACAATGAAGATAGAAGTCAATACGCAGGCTTGTCGCAACCCGCTGGACTGTCGGCTGTGTCTGGATCGCTGCCCTGAGAAGGTGTTCGGAACCTATCCCCGTGTGCCAAGGGAGCCGGGCATGCCAGCCCGAGACTGGATCATCTTTCCTCTGCTTGCTTTGCAGTGCACGAGCTGCCTGGAATGCCTGGCCTTCTGTCCTCAGCAAGCCATCTCAGTGCGGCGACGATCGTTTCGCCAGAAAATCAGGGATGCTATTGCTCTCGGTCTGTACTGCGGGAAAAGAAGGGCATTCTGGCCCCACAGATAATGGATACTTGAGAAGCCAAAGCCCTGCTTCTTGATGAATTCGCCGAGACTCCAGCCAACCACCCCCAACCGAACCGGTGTGTGTCCCAAAAGAGGAACGCTGGCTCGCCGCTGTCTTGGAGGCTTTGACCAAGAGGTCTGCCTTGTGATAGACTAGCACCGCCATGCGGCTTTGGAGAGAGCTGCTGTGCTGAAACGAATATGGAATTAGCTGTTCAGTCTATCATCTCTAGACTCCAGATTGAGCAGTATTGAATAGAGACTTGATAGAATCGAGCGCAAACAGACGGCAATTGTGCTGTATGTCCTTCTCTTTGTGACTGGCTTCTCTGCCGTGGTCATTCAAGTATTCTAAGACAGTACTCTGGAAGGAGGTTCAATGGATGCAAAGAATGTCATCATTGTGATGATCGACACACTGCGTCGCGATCACGTCGGCTGCTACGGGAATAAATGGATAAAGACACCGAACCTGGATGCGTTTGCTAAGGAAAGCATAGTATTCGACCGTTGTGTGGCCGAGGCCCTTCCCACCTTGCAGGTGCGGCGAGCAATGTTCACAGGCATGCGTGTCTTCCCCTTCACCAAAGAGTTCTTTCCTTCAAAACAGGATGCCATACAGGCAGGGGCGACTTTCCTGGCGATACCCCTCGGTGCATTGCCTGGATGGGCCCCCATCCCCTGGGACCTGGTAACTCTCCCCGAAATGATCCGGGGGGTCGGAGTGGCAACTGAGCAGCACAGGCGAAGGGAGCTGCGGGACGGCACCGGTGGAACAGGTGTGGCCTACCGCACCGCTTTGATAACCGATTGCTCGCCATACTTTGGTCCGTCTATGAACTACAACAGGGGGTTCTCCCACTGGGATTTCATTCGCGGGCAATGCGGCGACCACTACGGCTCACCCGTTCTGGCCAGGAAATGGGATATAGACCGTTTCATACCGCCCTGGTTGAAGGGTAGTTGGGAGGAAAGGGAGCTCCTCGGTCATCTGGCGGTCACAGCTAAGTGGAAATGCGAAGAGGACTTCTTTGCCCCCCAAGTCTTCCGTGCTGCCATCGAATATCTGGAGGATAACCGCGAGGCGGACGATTCGTTCTTCCTTTGTGTCGACGCCTGGGACCCTCATGAGCCCTGGGACCCACCTCAGCACTACGTTGACCTCTACGACCCAGGCTACAAGGGCTTAGAGATGATCCATCCCCACTACGGTCATACCGATCAAATGACAGAGAAGGAACTGAAACATATGCGTGCTCTGTACGCTGGAGAAGTCACTATGGTGGACACCTGGTTCGGCAAGTTCATGGATAAAGTACGAGGTCTGGGCCTTCTTGACGACACCCTGATTATTGTGACTTCCGACCACGGCCACATGCTTGGAGAGCACGGTTTCGCCGGCAAGCTAATACCGTTTTGGGAGTTGATCGACTCAGTGCTCATGATCCGGCATCCCGAAGGTGTGGGAGAGGGGCAGAGGAACGGGTCGCTAGTTCAGCACCACGACATATGTGCAACTGTACTCAACTTCCTCGGTGTAAAGCATCCCTATGAGCTGGACGGCAAGGACCTAATGACAATACTGGATGGTAAGAAAGACAAAGTTCGAGATTATGCTACCTGCGGTTTCCTCTTGCACGTGTGGTGTGATGATGGTGAGTACATACTTATCGACCACAACACCGGCGCAAACCCACAGCTCTTTGACATGAGGAATGACCCTGAGCAGCGCGAGAATCTTGCCTCGGACAAGCCCAGGATTGTGAAGCGCCTATTCGATCTGATACTCGCCGATGCCGACGGGGGACCGATTTTGCCCCACTGGGATGAGATAGTGCAGGAGTTGGCCTACCGCGTGCTGTAAGGCTGTAGCAGACGAGGTCGAGGTCTGTAGGAACCGATGCAGAACGGGAAATGCAAGATAAGAAGGTAGGTCCTACAAGGGCGAGGGTTCTTTATCTACTGAAAGAAGGGTGAAGATGCATTTGCCTTTAACGGGGAGATCCCAAAAACTAGCCTATGCATTTGGCGGTCTGGGCTATACAGGTTTCTATCAATTAGTCGCTGCATTTTCAATATTTTTCCTCGTAGAGGTGGTCCGTCTTGACACATGGCTGGCCGGGTTGGCCTTCGCTATCTCCTTTGGATTGTGGAATGCGATAAACGACCCGATAATCGGGGTTTTATCCGATAAGACTCATACCAGGATCGGGCGGAGGAGGCCGTGGATCTTAGTGGGAGTCCCACTTACGCTCGTATTCTTTGTTCTTATCTGGTCACCTCCTGTTGGGGGTATACCTCTTGAAGAGCCGAGGGATATGGGGATATTTCTCTTTGCCACCGGCATTCTGTTTTGCTGGTCGTGGGCGTACAGCATGGTTGCAATTCCCTGGTACGCGCTGTTACCTCAGATGTGGCAAAGCGTGAAGGACAGGACTGATGTTACTATTTGGAATCAGCTCTTTGCGGTAGTAGGCGGTGCCGTTGCCATTATGATATTCCCCATCATGGTGGTCTTTTTTTCTGCAACCCCGCTCGGGATTACTACTGTGGAGCTGTCTGATGGTATGGTGGGTGTGCCATATACTGAGGAATTGCGTGCAGTAGGTGAGTCAGAGCCCTATACATGGTCGTTGGAGGACGGGAGTATGCTGCCCGGCAATTTGAAGCTGGATAGCAGCGGCACCCTATCGGGGACACCTGCGTTTGCGGGTGATTACACCTTTATGGTAGAGGTTGCCGACGCCAAATCGGGTACGAGCAGCCAGGAGGTCAATGTCTTTATAAGGGAGGAGGGGGCACCGCTTAGTATTGCTACCAGGAGCCTGAGCGAGGGGCGGGAAGGTGAGGAATATGAAGCAGTGTTAGAAGCGTTAGGGGGAGAGCCTCCGTACACGTGGACGTTTGTAGAAAAGGAAGATCAGTGTTTGCCCTACGGGACGGAGATAGATGGTGAAACGGGCACTATATCAGGGGAGCCAACCGACGAGGCGGAATATAAATTCACTGTTATGGTCACCGATAGTGCCACTCCTCCAAATGAGGCCAGCGGGCAACTGGGCATCGAGGTAGCTTCTGAGCATGAAAAGGGGTCGTTTAGCGGGTGGACATGGGCCGGCTTGATTGTAGGAATCGTGTTCTCGGTTTCGTTCTTACTCTCGCTATTAGGAGTCCACGAACCGAAGGGATTTGTGTTGGATAAATCCTGGTCGGTTGCCAGATCTCTCAAAACGACCTTTATGAATAAGACATTTCTCACTTTCATGGTAGTGAACTTGATGACATGGTGTATGTTTGGCTGGCTTACGGCGATGCTTCCCTTTTTCGCCACGCATTGTCTCGGGTTGGGGCTGAATGAGCTTCCTTTGCTATTTGCTCCCACAATGCTCGGCATTTTCAGCTTCTTCCTGATCTGGAGAAAGGTGTACATGCGCCGTGGGCCCAAGTTCACGCTGGCGGTTGCATCGATAGCCGTTGCCGTGGCCTTCATACCGGTTCTGTTCATCCAGGCCACCTGGCAAGGAGCCATATGGGCATTCTGTGTTGGAGCTGCTGTCTCAGGGGTGCTGCTGTCTCGTGGAGTCATGACGGCGGATTTGCCGGACGCAGATGAGGTCGAAACTGGTGCCAGGAGAGAAGGCGCTTACTATGGAGCAGTTAAGGCTGGTGAGAAGCTGTCATTTGTGATCATAGGAGTGAGCAGCTCTATTGTTCTGGGCACGCTTATCGGCTATGTTGCAGGGCAACCCAAGCCGGAGTTCATGGACATGGGAATCAGAGTCGGCATGGTTGGTTTCACAGCCCTTTACGTAGCCATATTACTGGTTTTCCTGAGGATGTATCCTCTGGGTAAAGAAAAAGTTGAGGAGATAAGCGCAAAGATTCAGGAGTCGCGTGCGGCGAAGAGAGAGGACTAGTACCAGAGAAGAGCTACGCTGGCTTTCCTTCGTTGAGCTACTGCCCAAGGCAACTTCTTTCCCCGCGACGCTTTGAAATACTCCGTGTTCCCGACAGGTCTAGCACTCAGGCAGCGCGTTGTCACGGAGGCAGAAAAAGGGGCGCTAGACGGCTTGAGAACTGCGAGCTGCCTAAGCTACGGCGGCAAGTGAACCGGGGTGGACCTTTTTCATTTGAATCTGGTGGCTGTGGAGGCACGGGCAAGAAAAAGGGACATTAATACGATTCATGTCTGTTCAAATCACTTCAGAAGCATATAATGTGTGAAGTCTCAAAATAACTTGTTCAGGACCTGTATTTGACTATTCCAGAGATTGGTATCGGTTTTTTAATTGTCATATTTGCATCATTCACTATGAGCCTCACTGGTTTTGGCTTCGCCCTTATTGCAACACCTTTGCTGCTTCTTCTAATGCATACGAAGTCAGTGATATTCATTAATCTACTTCTAAGCATGTTCTTAAGCGTATTCATAGTGTGGCAGTCTAGGTCTTATCTAGAACTTAAGAGAATAGTGCCATTTGCTGTCGGTGGTATATTAGGCTTACCACTAGGGGCCTATATTCTGTTGCAAATCACGGTACCCTTCCTGCAACTATTGGTAGGAGTGCTTGTACTTATCTTCGTAATCCCCTTGGCCTTTGGTCGTGAACACCACATTAAGAAGAAAGGCTTTGGTGGTAGTATTGCAGGTTTCGCCAGCGGGACATTGCAAATCAGTACCAGCTTAAGTGGACCTCCAGTGGTGCTTTTTGCTCTTAGTCAAGGATGGTCAAAAGAATCATTTAGAGCCAATCTCGTAGCCTACTTCCTTTTTCTTAATTGCGTGACACTTCCAATACTGATCCTCATTGGAATTACAACAAGCAAATCAATAGTAGCTGCCTTTATTTACACTCCTGCTTTAATAATAGGGTTCTACCTTGGCAGTAAAGCACTGAATCGATTGAGTGCATCTTTATTTAAAAAAATAGCAATCTTCATCGTAATGGTGGCAGGCATGCTCTCTATTGGAAGTAGTATTATATAGTCATTCGTTTTTCATACCGTGCCCCAAGTGCTACGTGAAGTCCTGGAATGAAAAAGGACCGCTCGTTTGCACGAGTGGCCTCTAGCTTCAGGCCAGGATGCCGCCATCGATATATATGGTCTGCCCTGTGATACAGCTTGAAGCGTTGGAGGCGAGAAACAAGGCTAGCGACATGATGTCCTCAGGCTCAGCGATGTGACCTAGCGGGATGCTGGCCTCAATAGCTTTGAGCATATCCGGATTGCTCCACATTGGCTTGCTGAAAGCTGTCTTTACCAGATACGGTCCTATAGCATTGACACGAATGTTATAACGAGCAAGCTCGACAGCAAGGACTTGGGTGAGCATGACCACTCCGGCCTTTGATATGCTGTAGGCCCCTAGGCCTGGGGCGGCTTTCGCGGCTCCAGTCGACGCAATATTGATTATGCTTCCGCTTTCCTTTTCCATCATTATTTTTGCTACTGCTTGGCTACATAGGTAATATCCCTTGAGGCAGACATTCATCACCTTATCCCAGCCGTCCTCTCGAAGCTCGGTAAGGGGGCACATAATATTGGTCGCCGCATTGTTGACCAGAATATCGATGGTGTGAAACTTCTCAAGCGTTTTTGACACCATATTGTCTACTTCACTTTTTACGGCGATATTGGTTTCAACCGCCAGGACACGCTGGCCTAGGGCCTCAATCTCCTTGGCCACTTTCTCAAGATCAGCGATGGTCCGGCTGACGATCACCACATCCGCACCCCCCTGAGCGAATCCCAGTGCGATCGCCCTACCGATACCCCTGCTCCCCCCGGTGACGATGGCTATCTTGCCCTCCAAGGAAAGGTTGGGAATTGTCATCCGCTGCCTCCTTCAATCCAAAGTTAGGCACGTCAGATTCTCATGAGTAGGGCTGAGCGTCTTCCGACGTGTGCACCGCGATTATAAGGCTCCACATTCTGCTCGTCAAGGAGACTAGGGGAACCAGCATTTATACATTTGAAAATTGTCTGCGAATAGGCTAGAATCGCATCCTGATGTACCTTCGTGGAATAGTACATGACCAGCGGCATCTAGTTTCATCCCCGTGACTCTAATTATGCCTGTCGGTAACTGAGGATCAGCGGAGCAATACGATTCCAAATGTAGGAGGTAGAGATGGCAACAGTAAGAGGGAGTACACTTGTCGGTAGGGCCCTAAAGAATGAGGGCGTAAGGTCCATTTTCACCCTCAGCGGCGAGCTCAGCGAGATATATGATACATGTGTTGACGAGGGTATTGAGCTTGTAGACATGAGACATGAACAGGCCGTGGCTCTAGCCACGTCATGAAGGAGCATTTCACCCGCTGCATATGTTGACCGCTGGAAAACGTTGCTTTCCGGCTTTCAGCGTGAACGGCAGTATGGAGGACGAGAGGTCTTGGTACGTGTATTGAGGCTTCGTCAGTGATAATTGAGGAGGGAACGAGATGAAGGAAGCTGTGTTAGAGGACAAAAGAAAATTCGCAATTGCAGAGGTGCCAGACCCCGTTACAGATAAAGATGAGGTCTTGATAAAAGTAAAGTATTGCGGAATATGCGGTGGTGACTTGCATATTTTCAAGGAAGGCGCCGGTGTAGGGGCTGGTCATGAGCTCTCGGGCGATATTGTTGAAATAGGGTCAGATGTGAAGGGATGGGGAATAGGGGACCGAGTCGCATTTGAGCCCAACACCTCATGCGGCAAGTGTTTTTGGTGCCGTCAGGGCGATTTGGGACTCTGCGAGCAATTCTACGTTGAGTTGATAAGATCCAAAGGTAGGTTTGCCACCTACGCCAAGGCTAAGCATTATAACCTGCACAAGCTCCCTGAAGACATGAGCTATGAGCAGGGAGCATTAGTTGAGCCGACAACGTGTGCTTTGCATGCCGTCAAATTGTCCGGGTTGCAGGAAGGGGATGTTGTTGCCGTGCTGGGGCTGGGCCCCATCGGGCAGCTTATGGCACGAGTTGCAAAAGCCTCCGGTGCCAAAGCAGTTTACGCTTCCGAGATCAGCAAATCCAGGATCGAGCTGGCCAGGGATGCCGTGGACGAGGTCATAGATGCGAACCTGACCAATCCCGTTGACAGAATCCTGGAACTCACACATGGTGTGGGCCCAGACATCGTATTCGAATGCGCGGGAAGTGTTCCCACCTCACAGCAGTCGATAGCTCTGGTGAGGAAGGCTGGAACGGTCGTAGTTGAAGCGATATGCTTCGATCCCGTTGAAGTGATATTCAATAGCATTGTATTGAAAGGGCTTACGATTAAGGGCTCCCAGTGTTTTTCGCCGGGTGAATATGCCTCTGCACTTAACCTCATAAAGGATCGGAGGATCGATGTGGCTCCTCTGGTAACGCATAAAATGCCCTTAGATGAAATCAACGAGGCATTCGAAAAAGCCTTGAGGGGTGAGGGGGGAAAGATCCTGGTGGAGCCTTGAAATGGTATGAAGCACCTTATGCCTAAGAGTGTAACGTTAGAGAATTCAACGGCCTCCACCATGCGACCCACCTCCAACGCTGGGTCCTGGGATGTAGCTAGGCGCTACCAAAACCAAGTGCTTCGTTGTCGTGTATCAACCCTTGACGAATATCATTATGTATCCAAATATGATTTGCCTGAGGTCGCCGTACTCCCTGGAGTCGCTGGGGTAGTTCCCAGCAAACTTCCCGTGGAATTCACCGACAGTTTCAATGTCAATAATGGTCTCTTGGAAACGGGTGGATATCCTTTTCTTGTGTTCTATTATCAAGCCCATGTCGTCTTCATGCGGTGGATCCCGTATTATCCGCGATACGCTTTGTTCTACGTTCCCTCAGTCCACGAGTGTCGAGGCCTTGCTTTGGCCGATGGAACTGAAGAACGACGCGTTGGTCTGTATAGCTGTCTACTCTCCTGAAACTCCGCTAACCACCGCCTGAACCATCAGGCACGCTATAACAGAAGTCAATAGCTATTGAAACACTAATAGGATTGTCTTCGCGGGACAACTGAAACCTTGGTTAATAGCGCAAGTTCTTTATGTCCCCAGTCATCTCCAGCACTCTAAGCTCTTCGCCTCTTTCGGCCTCGGCCTTGGAGTCAAACCACCGCTCGCAAAAGTCGGTCCAGGTGCGCTCAGCCCTGCACTTGGTCATATTATCAATCTCTTCTTCAAGCCAAGTGCGACAGCGTGGGCCCTGTCATGCGCGCCAAGTTTGAGATACAAGGCAGCAAAGTGGTTCTTGATCGTCTGCTCGGAGAGGCCCCACTCATTGGCTATCTCCTTGTTGGTCAAGCCGGTCGATGCAAGTTTCAGCGCCTCAAGTTGCCTGGCTGTTGGCAATGTTAGGCGTTCTACGATTAAGCCCCTACAGTCCATCATCCCTCCTCATCGTCATAATGCTGGCAGCTCTTGCACCGTCTGCTGTTAATGCCCCTCAAGACCAAAACCAAGGCCAAATCACCTCTTCAGTCGTCTGTGGTTGTATCTGCTAACGTTCAACGCACCTGGTGGACTTACGGACTGAAGATGTCCCGATTCTAAACGTGGCAGCCGCTTTTAGTCCGCAAGCCAGAGCCTACCAACGGACTATGGACTTTTACCACTTTTCGTCAAGTTTGTCAAGCCCCTACGGCAAATCGGTAGTGTAACATATTGTGTGTAAAAAGAAGGAGGCGTATCCTTCCAGGGAATAGAGAATAATCTGGAAAGGAGGACACACCCCATGGTACAGGTCAAAGACCTGACCGAACTCAAGGTAGAAGATTTATGGCGGGAAGTCAAGGGGGAGGAGGAGGATTGGTGGGGGGATCTGAAGCAGGAGACCCTGCGGGTGGTGAAGAGGCTGCTGGAGAGTGCGATGGAAGAGGAACTTCTGGAGTGCCTACGGGTGGGGCGCTACCGACGCACCGAACTGAGGCGGGGCTACCGCAACGGCTATCGCCAGCGCAGCCTGCTTACCGAACTGGGTCTGGTGGAACGTCTACGGGTACCTCGGGATCGTGAAGGAAGCTACCAGCCAACGGTAGTGGAGCGGTATCAGCACTGCCAGAACCGGGTCAACCAGTTGATTCGGGAGGTGTTCCTGGCTGGGGTCAGCACCCGCCGGGTAGGGGAGGTGCTGGCCCCCGTGCTTGGGGAGGCTCCCAGCCCCCAAACGGTGTCCCAAGTGGCCCGCAGCCTGGATGCCTTGCCCATGAAAAGGATCAGCGCTTAACCGGGTTCAACCCCTGAGTTTCCTTTCTACTTCTGCCGCGCCTTATACTCACCCGCTACAACCTCAGCCAGTACGAGGGCAAAGGCATTAAGAACGCCATCACCAACGTCCTCACCGAGCTCGCCATCCCCCTCGGCGTCAAGCTTGGCTCCAAGATTGTCGAGTAATTTGACGACCTTCTGGTCACGACGGCGTTCAATATCTTTACCCCACTGTTACTGGTAATTTTAACACTCTCGCCAATTACTTTGCTCGTTCTCAAAAAAGGTTGCATGCGAATGATGTGATTGCCAGGAAGGCAAGACCTAGAACAAACAGCAACGCCCCACCTTCTGCTAGCTCCGTGTTCGGAACTGCTGTTCCCAGTGCCAGTAGTATCACGCCAATAAGGGCAGGTGCCGCTAGGGCTCCTAATGCACCCATGCTCTTCACCTCCCTCCACATCATAATAGACGCCACGTTCCGCCATGTGCGTGGCATCGCCTATTCTCGTTTTTCGCTCTGCTCCCGCTGAGGGGCCTCATTTTAGCTTCAAAAACTGGAGCCAGCGGTCGGATTCGAACCGACGACCTGCGGTTTACGAAACCGCTGCTCTTCCACTGAGCTACGCTGGCCCAAAGCTACAACTTTAACAAAGCTGCTATCGCTTTGTATCCCCCCTGCTAGCCTTCATTCTGCAGCTTCGATAGCCAATCCCTGAGCATAGCCTGGTTCGCCAGGATCTCTCTGGCCGTGGAGTAGGGGTCGATCTCGCCTCTTCCCACCTTCTCGGAGAGCGCAACCAGGTTCTTGTCCTTTACCATTAGCCTGGAAAGCTGCTCACTGACACCCTGCTCGATTTCTCGAACAAGCTCCTTCTTCAGTTGCTCCTGGCGCTGCAGAGAGAGCTGCCCTGTGGACTCAAGGACGTTGCGGTGCCTTTCGATCTCGTGGTAAAGCTCCTCGATGCCCACGTTGTTGATTGCCTGGGTAGTCAGAACTGGCACCTGCCAGTGGGAGTCTTTCGGGCCTAGCGATAGCATTGCTTCAAGCTCAGCGACTACTTGCTCTGCTCCTTGGCGGTCGGCCTTATTGACCACGAAGATATCGGCAATCTCCATCAGACCAGCCTTCATGGTTTGGATTGCATCCCCACCCCCAGGGAACAGGACTACTGTGGTTGTGTCCGCAGCTTCTATGATATCTAGCTCAGTCTGTCCTACACCCACTGTCTCCAGTATGATGATATCTTTGCCGAAGGCATCCAGGAGCTTTGTCACCCTTCGGGCTGTGTGGGGGAGCCCACCGAGGCTGCCCCTTGTTGCCATGCTGCGAATGAAAACCCCGCTATCGAGATAGTGCTGCTGCATCCGTATGCGGTCGCCAAGCACTGCTCCCCCAGAGAAGGGGCTGGTGGGATCAACTGCTATTATACCCACCAATAGACCCTTACCCCTGGCTATTGCGGTTAGCCTGTCTACAAGGGTGCTCTTGCCGCTGCCAGGAGGACCGGTAACGCCGATGCAGTACGCCTTCCCTGTTTGGGAGCAAATCTCTCTCATTATCTGAGGCACTTCCGGGGCATCCCTTTCCGCCAAGGTAATAAGGTGTGAGAGGGATCGCTCGTCGCCGCTCAACATCTTTTCAACTAGTTCCATCTGTGAGTCTCTCCCCTAAACGCCATCGCTTTCAGCCCAAGTTTATATTATCATCCTTTGCTCCTTGAGCGCAATGGTCTGAGCTAAGACCCTTTATCAGAGAGTCTCTGGGGGAAGCCTGTGATACGTATAGCTGAATCAATTGCTATCTGTGTCAATTGCGAGACCTAAAAGAGGAGACAACGCGAGGCAAACCCTCAGCTCCATATCGGTGCCGAGGGCTCGCCTCGCGTCTCTGTCAAAGGCTAAAATCAAGCTGAGTGGGCGAAGCACTTACGCCGGTACTTGGGGCAATTGCTTGAGTGCTTCCTCCACCTTCTCCTTGGGATACTCGTAGTCTTCGAGCTGCCCCGAGAGGTATTGTTCATAGGCGCCCAGGTCGAAGTGGCCGTGTCCGCTCAGGGCGAGCAGTATGTTCTTCTTCTCGCCTGACTCTTTGCACTTGAGGGCCTCGTCGATAACGACCTTGATGGCATGTGCTGGCTCCGGTGCCGGTATGATCCCCTCGGTCTGGGCGAACTGCACCGCCGCCTGAAAAACAGGGATCTGATACTCAGCGCGGGCCTCGATGAACCCCAGCTTATGGAGGTGGCTGATGATGGGTGCCATGCCGTGGTAGCGAAGGCCACCGGCGTGGACCGGAGGGGGCACGAAGGTATGCCCCAGGGTATACATCAGGACAATGGGTGCATTGCCGATTACGTCGCCGTAGTCCCAGGTGTAGGGACCCTTGGTGACCGATGGGCAGGCCTCGGGCTCGACACAGATTATCTGCAGGTTCGGCTTTTTCCCTGCGATCTTGTCCTTGACAAAGGGCAGGAACACCCCGGCGAAGTTTGAGCCGCCGCCGATGCAGCCGACGATCATGTCGGGGTAGACATCGATCTTCTCAAGCTGCTTTATAGCCTCCTGCCCGACGACGGTCTGATGAAGCAGCACGTGGTTGACGACACTGCCCAGGGAGTACAGGCTGTCGTCGCGGCCCCCGGCATCCTCGCATGCCTCGCTGATGGCGATCCCGAGGCTTCCCGTGCACTCGGGGTCTTCCTTGAGGATCTTTCTCCCTATCTCGGTGTCCTGGCTGGGACTGGGCACCACCGTGGCTCCCCAGGTCTCCATCATGACCCGGCGGTATGGCTTTTGGTGGTAGCTGACCTTGACCATGTAGACCTTTAGCTCGAGACCGAAGAACTGGCAGCCCAGGGCTAGGGCACTGCCCCACTGACCAGCGCCGGTCTCGGTGGCCAGGCGCTTGCATCCTTCTTTCTTGGCGTAGTACGCCTGGGCTACCGCAGTGTTCGGTTTATGGCTTCCCGCAGGGCTCACGCCTTCATACTTATAATAGATATGGGCTGGTGTGTCGAGTGCCTTCTCCAGGCGGTAGGCCCTGTAGAGTGGGGTGGGTCTCCACAGCTTATAGACCTCCTGCACCTCCTCGGGGATATCGATGTAGCGCTCCTTGCTGAACTCCTGCTCATCGAGCTCACGGGCGAATAGGGGAGGTGGTAGACGCGTCGGCTCCTTGGTGCCGGGGTGACGCAGGGGCGGCAGCGGCTCCGGCAGGTCGGCCTGAATGTTGTACCAGGAGGTGGGGATCTCCTTTTCAGTCAAGATAATCTTTGTGTCCATTTCTCTCCTTTCGTTTTATGGACTTAAAGCTTTCAGCCAAGTGGCCTGCTACATAAAGACCTCCTTTTCTCAGTTCAGCTCCCGGCGGAGTCTTTGGCTTGGTCAGAAAGGGCATCCCTCAGGCTTTGGACAAAGGAGCGCACCCTGGGGGCAGGATTTTGTTCTTCGATCAGTTGTATGAGACGGCTGCCTACGATAACTCCATCTGCTACCTTTGCCACCCGGCGTGCCTCGTCCGGGCTGGATATCCCGAAGCCGACACAAAGTGGCTGCCGGGCTCTCTTTCGCACCTTTGAGACGAAGCTTTCCAGCTCTTGGGGTAACCTGTCCCGAGCCCCTGTAACCCCGGTTAGCGACACAAGATAGATGAACCCCCGTGACCTCGCTGCTACCATGTTGATGCGTTCGTCGGTGCTCGTGGGAGCAAGCAGGTAAATAAGGTCGAGGCCATGACTCAGGGAGATGTCCTCCAGTTCTGCCCCCTCCTCGGGAGGCAGGTCGGGGACGATCAGCCCACCGATACCCGCCTGGGAACAATCTCGGCAGAAGGCGTCCAGCCCATATCTATGCACCGGGTTGAAATAGGTCATGAAAACGAGCGGTATGTCTACCTGTGCTCTCAGCTTTTGAGCTATCCCGAGACAGAGCTCTGGGGTGATCCCTTGTTTTAGCGCATGATAGCTCGCTCTCTGGATCGTGGCACCATCGGCTAAGGGGTCTGAGAAGGGTATCCCCAGCTCTACGAGGTCGCATCCGGAAGAGGCTATCAGGGGGACTATCTCCAGAGTAGTCTCCACGTTGGGATAGCCCACAGTGAGGTAGGTAATAAGTGCCTTATGCCCCGTCTTAGCAAAGATATCCTTGATTCCACTCACAGGCTTATTCCTAACGCCTCAACCACAATGGAGATATCCTTGTCGCCTCGACCGGAGAGATTGACTACCATAAGCTTGTCTTTGCCTAGCTCAGGTGCTATTTGCGCGGCGTAATATATAGCGTGGGCTGGCTCGAGGGCGGGGATTATACCCTCGGTAGTGGTCAGGAGCTGAAATCCCTCCAGCGCCTGGTCATCGGTGACTGCGACGTAGCTTATTCGCCCCGTGTCTCTGTAGTAGCTATGCTCGGGACCTACCCCAGGATAGTCCAGGCCGGGGGCGATGCTGCGCGTATCTCTTACCTGGCCATGTTTGTCCTGCAACAAATAGGACTTAGCACCGTGGAGTACGCCTGGGCTGCCAGCTACCAAGGGGGCAGCATGGTTTCCATTGCCTAGGCCAAGCCCCGCCGCCTCAACCCCGATGAGCTTTACATCAGGCTCATCGATAAAGGGATGGAAGATGCCGATAGCATTGCTGCCGCCCCCCACACAGGCAATTATGTAATCGGGAAGTCTTCCCTGAGCTGCCATTATCTGCTCTCTGGTCTCTCGCCCGATTATTGATTGGAAATCGCGCACTATCATTGGATAGGGGTGAGGGCCAACGACGGAGCCCAGCAGATAGTGAGTTGTGCGCACATTGGTCACCCAATCGCGGATAGCTTCATTGATGGCATCCTTAAGGGTACGGCTCCCTGAGGGAACCGGGCGCACTTCAGCGCCGAGCAGCTTCATCCTGAAAACATTCAGGGATTGGCGCCGAACATCCTCCTCGCCCATGTAGACAACGCAGTCCAGCCCCAACATGGCACATACGGTGGCTACTGCTACACCATGTTGCCCGGCGCCGGTCTCTGCTATCACTCGTCGCTTGCCCATTCGAAGAGCCAACAGCCCCTGACCGAGAGTGTTGTTGATCTTGTGGGCGCCGGTATGAGCCAGGTCCTCTCGCTTAAGCATGACTTGCGCCCCACCAAGCTTCTGCGTCAGTTTCTGGGTGTGGTAGAGGGGTGTGGGGCGGCCAGCATAATCGCGGCACAGCGAGTTGAACTGCTCCCAGAAATTTGGGTCAGCACACGCCTGACTATAGGCTGATTCAAGCTCGCTCAAGGCAGGCATGAGGGTCTCGGGCACGAATTTGCCGCCATAGGGTCCATAGTGGCCTTGTTCATCCGGTAGTTTCAATCTATCCCCCGTTTCTTTCCTTTCCTACCGCGAGGGCTTAGCACCTCGTGCCTTTAGCAAGGTTCTTGGGATTGTCCTCATCATCTTCCCATTTGGCGGGATTATCTATGATATATTGTCGAATGCTGTTCGAATCGGGCTCATTCCGGATGATATGTTCGTAATAATTGCGCTGCCACAATTTCCCTGGGAATGGTTTAGCATTGTTCATTCTGACAGCTTTAATGTAATCGTTGGTGGTTATTGTTTTGAACCACTGCACGATTCTTCCCAATGTTGGTTTTGGTTGTGGCGAACTTCTGTGTTCGGCCGGTGTTGTAGGGGCAATCCAACGTGATTGCCCGTGATTAGGGCAGACACGCGGGTCTGCCTCTACGTGTGTGTTCGACCAGTTCTGTAGGGGCAATCCGATGTGATTGCCCAGATCTGGGCAGTGATTGCCCTGATTAGGGCAGACACGCAGGTCTGCCCCTACGGATACAATGAAAATGATGCCGTGTATGTGATTGGGCATAATGACGAATTGGTCGGTCCGAATATCAGGGAATTTCTTGGGCAAAGCATCCCACCATTTTTGAATCATTGATCTTATCCCGATGTCATCCAGCAACAGATCGCGGTTCTGAGTGCAAATCGTTACGAAATATGCACCCACCTGGGAATAATCGTATTCCTTCAGCCGAATGGAACGGCGGTGGTTTCTATCAGGATCGTATTTCATCACTCCTGTGATTGCCCTGATTTGGGCAGACACGCTGGTCTGCCCCTACGGGTATGATGATGATTGTGCCTGTCTTGAAGATTTTACTGCTGCAATGAAGGCACGTAATTTATCGTAGTTCTTCTTTCCCGGCTCTGCCTCTATCCCACTGGAGACATCTACAGCGTAGGGGCGGGCCACCTCGATTGCATGCCCCACGTTCTCCGGGTCCAGCCCTCCGGCCAGTATCACGGGGCCATAGTCTCTGATCTCACGGGCGAGTTGCCAGAGCCGCTCTCGCTCTGCATCACTCGCAGCAACTCGCTTGTCTCTATCGAGCATAAATGCTGCAACCCGGTAGTGGGTCAATTCCTGACCGGATGGCAGGCTATCGGCGGTAAACACCTTGATGGCTTTTGGGAAAAGAGCGGCGCAGTAGTCAGCATCTTCATCGCCGTGAAGTTGGGCTAGATCAAGGTTGCAGAGGGCCATAGTCTCCTGTACCAGTGCGGGTTCGCTGTTGACAAAGACGCCTACCTTACAGACAAAGGGCGGGAGCTTGCTTACAATGTCCCTGACCGCCGACGTGGTCACTTGGCGTGGGCTTGGTGCGAAGACAAACCCCAGAGCATCAGCGCCACACTCTATCGCCGCCAAAGCATCGTCAAGGTTAGTTATGCCGCAGATCTTTATCTTTGTCATGGCACACTCACACCTTGTCCTGCTTGAACCGTCCCAGAAGTTCATTGATCTTGGCTCCTGGTTTGGGACTGGTGACCAGAGCCTCGCCAACCAAAATGGCGTCGACGTCTGCCTTCTGCAGGCTGAGTACGTCATCACGGGTATGGATGCCGCTCTCGCTTACTACCAAAACTTCTGGAGGAATCAGCGGACGGAGGCTCAGGGTAGTCTTCAGATCAACGCTGAAGTCAGCCAGATTCCGGTTGTTTATGCCAATGATTCTGGGAGACAGTTTCAAAGCTTTTGCCAACTCATCTCGCTTGTGTACCTCGATTAGCGCTGTCATACCCAGAGAGTGAGCGGTCTCCAACAGAATCCTGAGCTCATATCGAGTGAGGATGGCAGCAATGAGCAGGACTGCGTCGGCACCATGAGCCCGGGCCTTGTATATTTGATAGCGGTCGATAATGAAGTCCTTGCACAGCACAGGCAGCTTTACCTCTATGCGTGCCGCCTCAAGATCGGCGAAGCTTCCCCAGAAGTAGTCCGGTTCTGTCAGCACCGAGATAGCGGCAGCGCCGCTTTGACTATAGATACGCGCTAGAGAAGACGCAGCCAGATTTGGGCAGAGCAAGCCCTTTGATGGTGATGCCCGTTTCACCTCGGCGATCAGGCTGATGTTCTGTCCTTCCAAAGCAGTGGCAAAGTCGCGTGGTGGGTCTTGATAACCTATGGCCCTCTTGAGGCCATCCAGAGGTGCTTGGGACTTCTGTTGCGCCAGCGATCTTCTGGTTGACTCTACAATTTGATTCAGTATCACCTTTTTCCCCTAGCTAAAGCTTCGGCTGAACTCGATAAGCTGCTCCAACTTGCGCACGGCATCACCGCTGTCGATAGCTTCTGCTGCTAGCGCAAGCCCTTCGTTGAGGCTGTTTGTCTTGCCCCCAGCCATGAGCACAGCAGCGGCATTGAGCAGGACAATGTCTCTCTTCGGCCCCTGCTCTCCTTCAAGCAGTGCCTTTGTTATGGCGGCATTGTCCTCGGTGGTGCCTCCAGCGAGGTCGCTAAGCCCGGCTCGGGGCAATCCCAACTCCTGGGGGTCTAGGTAATAGGTTTCAACATGGCCTTCATGAAGCCGCGATACCTTGTTTGGTCCGGTGACCGATAATTCATCAAGCCCATCGGCGCCATGCACTACAAAAGCGTGCTCGCTCCCCAGGGCACGAAGCACCTCCGCCATCAATTCGGTGAGCCCGCCATCATAGACCCCCAAGAGCTGTCTCTTGGCCCGCGCTGGGTTGCTCAGGGGACCCAGGATGTTGAAGATAGTGCGCAGCCCGATCTCCTGACGAGGGCCTAGGGCGTGTTTCATCGCCGGGTGCAGCAGCG
>JAUXAX010000036.1 GCA_030619685.1 Dehalococcoidia bacterium | reverse complement strand
CTACGCTTTCAATGGCAGGAGACATCAGCAATTGGCAAGAAGGCTCGATATTGACGCCGATACCCAACTTCAAGACAACATGTTCTCAACGGTAGGCAATACCGGCGCCGCTTATACACTAATGATGCTAGTCGCTGCGCTGGAGGAAGCAAAGGCTGGTGAAAAGATGCTGGTCGCTAACTACGGTGATGGTGCGGATGCCTTCGTCCTCACCGTCACCGAGGGGATAGAAAAGGTAAGAGATCGGCGAGGGATAAAATACCACTTGCCATCAAAGATGGCTCTGCCTAACTACGACAAGTACCTGCGCTACCGTGGCCTCCTTCAGGGATGGACTCAGTGGGAGAATCAGTCCGCAGCCACTATCTCGTGGCGGGATCGCAGTTGGAACATCAGCTGTCGCGGCTACAAATGTCAGATTTGCAGCAACGTTAACTTCCCTCCGCAAAGGATTTGCATGTATTGCCAGGCAAAGGACCAATTCGAGGAGGTTCGCCTCGCCGAGAGAAAAGCCAAACTTTTCACCTATAGCAAGGATTTCCTCGGCCCGAGCCTCGATCCCCCGGTCATCTTATGTATCCTTGACTTCGATGAGGGCGGCAGGTTCTATGCACAGATGACAGACCGCGACCCAGATCGGGTTGAAGACGAGATGCCGCTGGAGCTCACCTTCAGGTGGATGCATAGCGAGCGTGGTATTCGCAACTATTACTGGAAATGCCGACCTTTAAGGATGCCTGAAGGAGGATGAGATGGAGAGCATTAAAGATAAAGTTGCCATTGTAGGCATGGGTTGTAGCAAGTTTGGGGAGCGCTGGGATTGCAGCGTTTGGGACCTGGTTATCGAAGCAGCCTACGAGGCATTCGAGGATGCCGGGGTGGGCCCTAAAGATATACAGGCAGCCTGGTCAGGCACCATGGCGCTTTTCGGTGGACAGAGCCTGGCATACCCCCTTAAATTGGATTATATCCCGATCAACAGGGTGGAGAACCTCTGCGGCACCGGGCTTGAAACCATCAGGGCAGCTACTTATGCTGTCGCCGCCAAGGCTTACGACCTCGTCCTTTGCGTTGGATTCGACAAGCTGAAGGATCGGGGTATCGGGGGTCTCCCCTCCGGTGAGCCGGTGGGGGGTGTAAATCCAGTATTTGGAGTCCAAGCCACCCCGCCGGGGCGCTATGCCATGGCAGCCACCAAGTACTTCGCCCGCTACGGGGCAGAGAAGAAGCACCTAGCGATGATCTCGGTGAAGAGCCACTATAACGGCGCCCACAATCCCAGAGCCCACCTGCGCCGAGAGATAACAGTGGAACAAGCCGTGAACGCCCCCATAATCGCCTGGCCTTTGGGGCTCTTTGACTGCTGCGGGGTAACCGATGGCGCTGCCGCTGCCATCCTCTGCCGGACTGAGGACGCTAAAACCTTTAGGCCTCAGGGTGACTATATCACCGTCAAGGGGCTGGGCAATTCGGCAGGCCCCGGCTGTGGCAAGATGATGACAGACTACGACTGGGTACACTGGGAGGAAACGTACAGAGCAAGCCAGCAGGTATATCAGCAAGCTGGGATCAAAGACCCCCGCAAGGAGATCGATTTGGTGGAGTGTCACGACTGCTTCTCCATCGCGGAGCTCATGTGCTATGAGGCTATGGGCTTTTGCGAGTGGGGAACAGCCAAATACGATATCGAAGCCGGCACGTTTGCTTTAGACGGCGAGGTAGCCTTTAACGCTGGCGGTGGCCTGAAGTCATTTGGCCATCCCATTGGTGCCAGTGGCGTTAGAGAGGTTTACGAGATATATAAGCAGATCCAGGGCAAAGCCGAGGAGCCATCTCGCCAGCTTAAGAACGTTGAGTTGGGAATAGCTCATAACCAGGGAGGACATCCAGGCACCTTTATGTGTAGCATGGGTATTTTCGGCGTACCCGGCCGCTAAAGGCCTGAATCCATGGTATACTAATATCAAAACTGAATAATGCTGAAGACAGCAGGTGCCGTAATGGCTTAAACCTGTGCCTGCCGAGGCAATTCTTCTTGAATGAGAGGAGTCCTTGTGCTGCAGGCACTAAGGACTCTTCTTAGTAGGAGGACGAAAGGGATGATCACCAAGAAAAAGCCCCAGATTGTAGACCAACTGGCTGAATTGCTCACCCAGAGCAGATTTGTAATTGCCACCGACTACCGTGGGCTATCGGTGGCCGAGATGGCTGAGCTGCGAGGCCAGCTACGGAATATAGGCACCGAATATCATGTGGTCAAGAACAGTCTGGCCAGATTCGCCGCCGAGAACGCAGGCAAACAAGAGCTCTCCCAGTTGCTCATAGGACCAACAGCCCTCGCCTTTGGCCAGGAGGACATCCTTCAACTGGCGAAGGCTTTGGCTGACTACATCCGCATTTCGAAAACGACCCTCAGCATAAAGGGAGGGCTCATTGGTGACCAATTGATCAGCTCGGAGGAAATTAGAAGCCTCGCCACCTTGCCCCCAATAGAGATATTGAGGGCGAAGTTACTGGGAGTACTACTGAGCCCCATCTTTTCACTGCAAAATCTACTCAGCGCCAACCTGCGTGGGCTCAACTCAGTACTGAATGCCAGAATTCAACAATTGGGAGGAACAACAGATGTCTAGCGATGAAGCAACCGCCAAGAATCCACCGAAAAAGCCGAAAGAGGAGGCTAGTGAGATGACCGCAGAGGAAGAAAAGACCCCTAAAAAGCGCGCTGCTGCTGCCAAAAAGGAAACCAAGCCGATGAGCAAAGATGATGTGGTGGCTACTATCAAAGAAATGACTGTCCTCGAGCTGTCGGAGCTGGTTAAGACCCTGGAAGAGACGCTCGGGGTCAGCGCTGCTGCACCCATGTTAGCTGCCGCTCCTGCGGCCGCCGCTGCCGCAGCCGGCCAAGTTCCCACTGTAGAGGCCGAAGAGCAGACAGAGTTCAGTGTGGTCCTCAAGGACATAGGTCCTAACAAGATAAGCGTGATAAAAGCCGTGCGTGAGGTAACCACCCTCGGTCTGAAAGAGGCAAAGGAGCTAGTGGAAAGCGCTCCCAAGCCGGTAAAGGAAGGCGTGAACAAGGCCGAGGCAGCGACCCTTAAGGAGAAGCTGGAGGCAGCCGGCGCCACCATTGAGATACAATAACGCTTTGCCATCACTGCCAACCAGGAGGTGACCATGGGACGGCAAGGGGTTGTCGAATACCAACCTATGATCAGGGAATTGCCCGCCCAAGAGCGCCCCAGAGAGCGGCTCAAGAAATACGGTGCTGCCTCTCTCTCCAATGCCGAGCTTCTGGCAGTCATACTGCGCACTGGCGCGGCCTCCGAAAGCGTGCTCAACCTCTCAGCAAAGTTGCTGGCGAGGTTTGGTGGTCTCAACGGATTGGCCAAGGCCGGTTTCGGTGAGCTTTGTTCAGAACGAGGCCTAGCAGAGGCCAAGGCAGCTCAAATCAAGGCCGCCTTGGAGCTGGGGCGGAGACTGCTCTCCACCCAGCCTGAGGAACGGGTGGTGGTTAAGTCACCCGAGGATGTTGCCAACCTGCTACAGGCCGAGATGTCCTTCCTGGATCAAGAGGAGTTGCGGCTGGTGCTGCTCAACAGCAAGAACCAGGTGCTCACTATCTCCCAACTCTATAAAGGCAGCATCAACACCTCTCTCATAAGGGTCAGCGAGCTATTTCGCGAGGCTGTGCGGGAGAATTGCCCTGCTTTAGTAGTGGTGCATAATCACCCTTCAGGAGACCCAGCCCCCAGTCCCGAGGACATCAAGATAACGGAGCAAATCGTAAAAGCGGGCAAGCTCCTCGACATCGAGGTGCTCGACCACCTTATAATCGGCCACCAGCGCTATGTAAGCCTCAAGGAAAGAGGGCTTGGTTTCGACTAGGTTTTGCGGCATCACTCACAGATGGGATACAAGCTGAGTCGTAATCTGCTCGTAAGGGCTTTGTAAAATGCGCTTCATATCTGTAACCGATTGTTAATGCTAGTGGTAGTAGAATTAATAGGCTGAGACACGTTGCTGGGGCTCTTCCCGCCTATTTTTGAGAGCGAGGTGGCAAGGCCTTGAATCAAATGAAGGGAGGCCATGTCATGTCGGAAAGAAGAGGGAAAATGAGCATCTTGCTGGTTATTATTGTGGTGCTGGCATTCCTTACAGCAAGCTGCGGGGAAGGTGAAGAAGCACCGCCCACAACCCTCTATGAGAGCACAGAGCACGGCTTCTCCATCGAGTACCCTGAGGGATGGACGGAGAGTGCGCAGGAGCTAGGGGCGTTCTTCTTTCTGATATGCACAGAGCCTGAAGGGACTCTTTCTGCGATGGTGTCCTTGGAATACAGGACCGAGGAGATTATCCTGGCTGACTATGTGACAGAAAGCAAAGACTACATGGAATCTGTCCCCGAGTTGGAACTTGTCTCGGAGGGTGACGTTACCATAGGCGAGGGTATTGCAAGCTACGAAATAGTGGGCAAAGGAGACCTTGGGACGGGGGAAGTCGGGCAGTTCAGGTCTGTCCTCTTGACGCGCGGAAAGCAGGGGTTCTCAGTTGAAGTCATGGGTGAGCCTGCCGATTTTGATCAGAGTGAGGAGACGATAGATGCCATAGTGGATAGCTTCGAGCTCCTGCCGACTTACACCTATGTACCCCCTACTCCCAGCGCGGGAGGCACCTACACAAGCGCCGAGTATGGCTTCTCCATAACCTACCCCTCAGGATGGATGGAGACCTTTACAGGCCTCCCCGCCGAAATCGTAACATTCATATCTGGCATGGGGTTGCCCGGTGTATCCGTTAGTCAATCGCCTGTAGCTGAGGGGACAACCCTTGCCGAGCATGGGCCGCAGTTCAATCAGGATTTGAGCCAGCACTACGCTGACTATAAGTTGTTCTCCGAGGGCAATATAGCGCTGGACGACGGCACCCCGGCCTACGAGATCGTATTCAGCGGGACAATAGAGGGCTACAACCTCAAAGGCAAGTATGTGATTGTAATTCAAGGGACTCAGGGTTTCTATATCGTGGGTTTCAGCATACCGACCACTTTTGAGCAGGACGAGGAAGTCCTAGACGAGGTAATTTACAGCTTTCATCTGGAGTAGCCTGCCTGTATAAATCCTCAGCGAAAACGTACAGCTTAGGCTTGCATCAAACCAAGCCCGGCAGGAATGGCATTGCCTGAACTCATGGCAGGCGAATAGCTAAACAATCCTTCATTTCGTTCAGCTCAAATCGAGCAGACGCTCACAGACAAGGTAGCTATACCATCGCACTCCCTACCAAACTAACCTTCAGGCTTTATCCCGATTGTGAAACGCACCACGGGCGTTATGCGGCTTGCGCCAGCTCCCCACGCATGCTAGACTTTAGCTCTGGACGGAGAGAGAAGATGAAGATCAGGGTGATGACCGATGTCCTAGAGGCGAATGACCGCATCGCTGCCGACAACAGGGAGATATTCGACAGGAACGGGAACCTGGCTCGCGGAGCACTGGCTAAGGAGGCTTGAGAGTCTGCGCCGTGCATGAGATGGCCATCGCTCAGAACATAGTGGATATAGCCATCGCCGCTGCCGAGAGGGAGCATGCCCGTAGGATCACCAGGATCAATGTGGTCTCCGGCGAGATGAGGGGCATCGTCCCCATGCAGCTCACCTTCTGCTTCGGGGTAGTGGCGGAGAACACGATTGCCAGTGGGGCTCATCTCAACTTGGAGATAGTCCCCGTAACTGGGAGATGCAGGGAGTGCGACCAGCCTTTCATCGTCAGGGACTTCCTCTACATCTGCCCCCAATGCCAGCGCAGCGATATCGAGATCACAGGAGGAACAGAGCTTCGTATCAAGGACATCGAGGTGGAGTGATACAAGGAGACAAGAAAGGGCTCAGCGGTAACGCTGAGCCCTTAACCCATCTTTAAGAAGCCCGACCCTTTTGGCCTTACTTCAGGGAATATGCCCCATGTTTCTCGGGGGCATAATAGTCGCCCGGCAGATAGGTCGCGCTTTGAGAGTACTTTGTCGGGTTGTACTCCTCCAGCTTGAGCGCCTTTCGCTTGGCATCGATGTGAGCTATCGCCTCCTCAACGGCCTTCTTGTGGTCAGGCTCAAAGTAGAAAGCAGCGCCGACCTTCTCTTTCCAACCTTCGGTAATCAATTTGATGACCTCGTCGGAGCCAGCGACCGGCGAGCCCACACCCATCCAGGTGGTGACGCCTGAGGCAACGAAGTAAACCCCAATGGAGATCGCTTTCTCCGACATCCACTCTGGAGCAAACCCCGCCGCAGGGAGATCGCTTATATCCTCGCCCAGGCCACCCTCTGTAGCACATTGGGCAAGCACAGTAAGGATACGAGTGTTATCAACACAGGAGCCCATATGCAGTACCGGTGGAATACCTATCGTTTGACAGATCTCCCTGAGCCCAGGTCCGCAATGGTCCATAACCTCCGGTGTCAGCAGCCCCTGCTTGGCACAAGCGATAGCGTTACACCCGGTGGTCACCACCAGCACATCGCTCTTAATAAGCTCCTTCACAATGTATAGATGCGGGTCGTCCTGGGTCACCCTGGGATTGTTGCAGCCGACCACGCCAGCAGCGCCCCGTATGCGTCCCGCCATGATGGCATCATTCAGGGGGCGGAAGGATTCCCTCAAGCTTCCTCCCAGCATATAGGCGATGTATTCGTGGGAGAAACCGGCAACAAGGCGGTCCTGCACGTCGGGGATGTGTACCTCACCGCGGTTGGGGAAGTTGTCGATCGCAGTGCGAAGAATGGACTTGGCTACATCCATAGCCTTATGCTCGTCGAACTCTATATGCATGGCCCCTGCAATCTTCGCTTTGGGAGAGGTGCTTATGATCTTGGTGTGATAGTTCTCAGCTATCTCCACTATGCCCTGCATGACACACTGGACGTCCACCACCATAGCGTCTATCGCACCGGTGAGGATCGCCAGCTCCTGGGCGAGGAAATTGCCCAGCAATGGTACTCCCTGGCGCATCAGGATCTCGTTAGCGGTGCAGCAGATACCGGACAGGTTTATTCCCTTAGCGCCCTTAGACTTCGCATACTTGACAATCTCCGGGTCGCTGGCCGCTGCCACGATAAGCTCCGAGAGGGTGGGCTCATGACCATGTATCACAACATTTACCTCGTCTTCTCGAAGGTTACCGAAGTTAGAGCCGGCAGCTACCGGGCCCGGAGTGCCGAACAGTATATCGCTGATGTCAGTGCTGAGCATGGAACCGCCCCACCCATCAGCCAAGGCATTGCGCATGCCATGGTCCAGGATATGCTCCGCATCCTGGTCAACTCCTATGCTGGTACGGTGCAGCGTCTCCACAATTTCACGATCGATCCCTCGAGGGGCAATACCCAGCTTGCGCCATATCTCCTGCCTCTTAGCTGGTGCCCTGCGAACATAAAGCAATTCTCCGTCCTGGCGGCCGAACTCGCCTATGGCCACCTTGGCTACGTCGATGGCGACCTCTTCCTTGCTTCGCCCCTGCTCCGGCACATCCAGATACTGAGCTACTCTTCTCAGCTTCTTCTCGTCCTTCACTTCATAGTCTGGCGCCTCGCCTGTGGCAGCCGCCAGAAGCGTCATCGCCATATCGCGGCCGTGGTCAGAGTGGGCTGCTGCGCCGCCAGCAACCCATCGAGCCAGATTCCTAGCTGAGACAGTCTCCTTGGTAGCCCCACAGATGCCCACTGTTGTCTTCCCCACCAGGCGGCAGGGTCCCATGAAGCAATTCCTGCAGCAATTACCCTCATGCCCGATGGGGCAGGGCTTGGTCTCCTCAGCCCTGCTGAAAGCCGTGGATACCCCCTCGGCTCGTGCCCTTTCAAGCATCTCAGCTACTGCAGGATCAATGCTTTTGCTCTCGGGGCTTTTCTTCTCGGCCATTCCTACTCCTTTGCCATAGGTTATTGGGCTCTCTATCGCCATTGCTAATGTTATCATATGTTATGAGACCTGTAAATCTCGTCAAAACCACAAATCAACTTGTCATTGCGAACCGGGGCTCCTTGGGCTATAATCATGCCATCGGGGCGTAGCGCAGTCTGGTTAGCGCGCAGCGTTCGGGACGCTGAGGTCGGAGGTTCAAATCCTCTCGCCCCGACTTTTTTCATCGGCCCTACCTTTCACGTTACCGGGAGCCGACTAACCTTCTGTGTGTAAAACAGTTGAGAGTCGTGTTGTCTAGTGCTACCTAGTGTTATTTCATAGCTACAACCGCCCGTCAACGTCCCGTTTTGTACCCTTTTGTGCCGCCTGATGTCATGCAGTTCGTTAGCACACTGTTAGCAAAATGGAAGCCACTACATAACGGGGATAGAAGTGATAGCTTCGGTCAGGCTCTACCAAGCGGCGCTCGAAGAGGACTTTCATTCAACTATTGGTCAAGTTGACAAATTGAGATTGTGTAGTAGTATGGATAAAAAGCCTGATACTGGTTTGCTATTCCCCGGCGTGTGATATTGACTACCTATTCTCGACATCGTGGATGGCCAAACTCCTACCAGGTTATAGATAAAGGAGGTCATCCATGGCCTACACAGACAAATCCCTGAAGTGCTCAAATTGAGGATGAATTCATATTCAGTGCCTCGGAGCAGGAGTTCTTACTCAGCAGATGATTCGGCAATGAGTCCCGCCGTTGTATAGACTGGCGATCAATCAGAAAACGACATCGCCTTGGCGCCTATGATGGGGACTACAATAGACAGACGGGATTTGATACATTGGACACGAATAGTCAGGATAGTCACGTTTTTTAATTGGGAACACGCCACGGCCGCTTATGACATATAGTCTATTTGGTCCGCCTCGGGTTGGTCAAGGCTCCACAATACGACGTATATGCGCGGCATTTTACATTGGTGAGACTGAAAGGAGGCAAGGATGGCTCGCAAGTTGTACGTGGGAGGCCTGTCCTTCAGCACAACTGAGGACCAAATTAGAGAGGAGTTCGCTAAATCCGGAGCGGTGCAATCGGTGACGGTGATAAGGGATAGGGATTCCGACAGATCCAGAGGCTTTGGCTTCGTGGAGATGTCCAGTGACTCTGAGGCCGATGAAGCCATCAAAGCTTTGAACGGCACCACGCTGGATGGAAGGCAGATTACCGTCAATTACGCAAAGGAGCGGATCGACAGGGGTGGTAGCCGGTACTGACCACTAGCTCAGATTCCCAATGGACAGGAGAACCTTATATTCCTGGCAAAGGGTGGCCACGAAATGTCCATATGGGTGGGAAGGGCAGATCCTTCACAAGCAAGTGGTTTTGGAGTAGTTGAACCAATGGAAGATGACTTCCTTTTTCATTCTTTGCTCTTCATGCCAGCTTAGCTTCTGACCAAAAAAGGTCCACCCGCAGCCACGCGCGGACGCTGGCTTCGAGAAAGCTCCTACGCAGGGCCACCACGTCGCACCTTTTGACAGACCTCTTGGCCCTCGCTGAATGCGACTAACTGAGACTGTCGGATGCCTGCCCATACCCCTTGCCTCTATCTCCTGCCTCGCTCTTTCCGCAGCAATAGCAAGGTCAACTATCCTCTTTGCCTTCAACGGTTTATATTCCTCGAAATACTTATAGAGCGAGCGTCTCTTTACACGGCCCGACATTCGTGGGGAAATACCCGACGGACGTAGAGCCTGCTCAAAAAGCGCAAAGCATTTGCCGCGACCTCGCCACTGCTGCTTTGGCCACTTCAATTTAGCTAGTCGTCCAGGTGACAACTCCGATAGGGTACGGATGGCCTTCTCGAACTCTGTTTGCTTTGCTCTCCGTCTTCACTTCTGCCATATCTCTATGACTCCTACATTCCACACTACTACGCAAATGAGTGTGCAGGGATCAAACTATATTACCTATGAGCAAAGTACTAAAATACCATTGCTAAGCAGTGTAGACTCGGTCAAAATCAAATTAGTACTGTCACGATGGGGCACGAACATATGGAAACGGAAAAGGATCTCTGGCAACTTGGCTCTGAAACTGGAGCATTTGAATTTCCCCGCGAACTCCCCGACGAGGCGCAAGGCAAATGATTGATGACAACAAACTGGAGCACGCAGATTCCCCCTTAAGGCTTGCGGACGTAACCATAATCGAGGCGGAGAGACGGGCAAATAGAATCCTCGCCGAAGCTGAGACCAGAGCGCGAAGAAGAGGACAGGAAATACTCGCAGAGACCGTGGAACACACTGGCAGCCAGATTCTGGACGAGGCGAAGAAGAAGGCTGAATACAACGCAAGGAAGATTATCTCAGAAGCCGAGCAGAAAGCCAGCGAGATCGTAGAGGAAGCGAACAGGAAGGCTAAGGCTCACGCAAGCAACATAGTTGACGAAGCTGAGCAGAGTGCACGCCTGATAATTGACGGGGCGAACAAGCAAGGAGAGACCGACGCTAGCAGAATAGTCGCCGAAGCTGAAGAAAAGGTCAGCCAGATCATAGAGGAGGCAAAAGTCAAGGCCAAGCCCGAAGCAACCAGGGTCATCGCCGAAGCCCAGAGGGAAGGCAAAGAGATCACAGAGGAGGCCAGAAACAAGGCCAGGCCCGAAGCAACCAGGGTCATCGCCCGAGCTCGGCAGAAAGGCAGCCAGATCATTGAGGAGGCAGAAAACGAGGCTAAGGACAACGCAAGCAATCTAGTCGCCCAAGCTGAACAGAAAGCCAGCGAGATCATAGACGAGGCGAAGGAGAAGGCTGAAAACGACGCAGCCAATATTGTTTCCCAATCAGAACAGACTGCCAGCCGCATCTATGATGAGGGGAAGAAAAAGGCTGAAGATGACGCAGCCAACATCGTCGCCGAAGCTGAGCAGTCTCGCAGCCAGATTCTGGACCAGGCTATGAGCAAGGCTGAGGACGAGGCAGCCAACATTGTCGCCGAAGCTGAGCAGTCTCGCAGCCAGATTCTGGACCAGGCCATAAGCAAGGCTGAGGACGATGCTAGCAGCGTTGTCTCTGGAGCCGAAGAAAAGGCCAACCAGATTGTAGAGGAGACAAAGAACAAAGCTGAGGACGATGCTAGCAGCGTTGTCTCTGAAGCCGAAGAAAAGGCCAACCAGATTGTGGAGGAGGCAAAGAACAAAGCTGAGGACGACGCAGGCAACATTCTATCTGAAGCCGAGCAATCTCGCAGCCAGATTCTTGACGAAGCGAAAAGGAAGGCTGAGGATGATGCAAGCCAGATAGTTGCCCAAGCTGAACAGAGAGCCAGCCAAATTATAGAGGAGGCAAGTAACAGGGCTGTGGACGATTCTCAGATTGTTTCCGCAGCCGAGCAGACCGGCAGCCGGATCTTACACGAGACGAAGAAGAGGGCTCAGGACCGTGCGATGACGATTCTCGCCGAAGCCGACGAGACTGCCCGCCAGGTCGTAGACGAGGCGAGGCTCAAGGCTGAGGACCACGTACACAAGCTAGTCGCCGAGGCTGAACAGAGAGCCAAGCAAATCATAGAGGAGGCCAAGAACGAGGCTGAGGGCCAGGCAATGACGATTGTCGGCGAAGCCGAACGGCGAGGCAGCCAGATTATAGGGGAAGCAAACGAAAAGGCCGTGGACGCCGCTCAGCTTGCTTCCGCAGTACAGGAGTCCACACGCCAGATCATGGACCAGGTGAAAAAGAAGGCTGAGTCGGATGCTCAGATTGTTGAGCGTGAAGCTGTACGACTGCTGGCGAGAGCCAAGAACAAGAGGATAAGGGAAGCTGACGTACAAGAAGTATTTTGCAGACTTCGTCAGAATCTACTTTCCCAGCCATATGGTTTTGAAGAACTGCCAGTCATATCAAAGGGCAGGAAGAAGTCAGTACCGAGGCCTGCAGAAATTGAAGAGCATGGAGATGAGCAATTTGAGACGAGAACCGAAGAGCCGCAGGCAAGAGAAGAAGGACTTGACCTTTTCGACGGCCATGTAGAATTGGCACTCCCGCCCCCCATAGGTCTAGAGTCAATGCTGCAAATCCATAAGCTCTTGAAACAAACTCCTCATGTGAGTGTCTTGAATCTAGGGGGCTCGGTAGATAAGGGCATTACAATTAGAGTCATTGTAGAAGCTCCTACCCCGCTTCTGGAAGTCATTGGGGCATTTCCTGGTGTAAGCGAAGCCTCAGAGGAAGTCCCCGGCGCTGACAAGCTAGTCCCCAGTCGACAGGCTGGGGAAGAACATCCCCTGAGACGAATCATAATAGCGACCAAGCAGTGACATCGCAGGAATCAACCTTGTCTCTCAATCCTCGGAGGTCGCAGGTCTGAATCCTCCCGCCCCGACTTTTTCTTCCTGGTTTTTCTCCCTTGATGTTGATCAGTCGCCCAATTGTGCCAAGGACGACGGTCAGATATTGCACCTGAGTCATCCAAGTGTTATCATTCAGCCCTAATCTACCCGCTTGTCACCAATGAAGGTGTATCCCAGAAGACAACCTCTCTTCGTAGAATGCCAAATGATGGAGGGCATGATGGCTGTAAAAGTGATTATCGAACGGTCTGTGAGCCCCGATAACCAGGGAGAGCTAGCAGAGTTGCTGAAGGACTTGAGGGCAAAGGCCATCCACCAGCCAGGCTATGTATCCGGGGAAACGCTGTTCTCCGTTGATCGCCCAGGCACCCATCTGGTGATCAGCACCTGGGAAAATCTGCGTGACTGGAAAGGCTGGGAGAAAGAGCCACAACGACAGGAGATCGTCGACAAGATAGAGGCGCTCTTGAACTCTCCGAGCAAAGTCTCTGTCTTCGCAACCACTCCCCGTTCCATAGCTGAAGGTGTGTAAGCCAGGCAGCCAAGGCGCTGAGGCCAGGGGTCAAATTCCGTCGGCCAGCATTCTTGCCCTCGGAGCTAGGGGGGCTACTGTCGAAACCATGCAGGACATTTTGACGGTGGTAGCTTCAAGCGAACGCTAGTGTAGTTGAGGCTGTGAATCCACCCTCAGCCTTCCGTCTTCTGCTTGGCCTCATCCCACAGAGCGTTTAGCTCATCGAAGGAGAGGTCGCGGAGAGCGACTCCTTGCTCGCGGCAATTTTCCTCCATGTAGCGGAAGCGCTGGCAGAACCGCTCGTTGGCAAGGCGCAATGCCTCCTCAAGGTCCACCCCCTGCCAGCGGGCGATATTGACCAGTGCGAACAGGATATCTCCAAGCTCGTGAATCTTTTGCTGCAATGTGCTGGCTCGCTCCAGCTCCTGTACCTCCTCGGCCAGCTTCTCCAGCACACCCCGAGATTCCTTCCAATCGAAGCCAACCCCAGCAGCCCTGCGCTGAATCGAATGGCTATAGCTCAGCGCCGGCATTCCTTTGGGCACACTGGAAAGCAGGGAATCGTCCGACTTGCGCTCGTCCTGCTTCAGCGTCTCCCATTCCAGCGCTACCTCTTGGGCGTCGCTCGCCTGAGATTCGCCGAAGACATGGGGATGGCGGCGGATGAGCTTGGTGGCAATGCCCCAAACCACGTCTCTCATCTCGAATTCTCCGGCTTCACTGGCTATCTGGGCGTGCAGCAGAATCTGCAACAGCAGATCACCTAGCTCCTCGCGGAGCTTGCCACTATTCTCCTCATCCAGAGCCTGTAGCACCTCATAGGCCTCCTCGATTAGATAGGGCTTGATCGAGGCATGGGTCTGCTTTCGATCCCAGGGACACCCGTCAGGTGCCCTCAGCCTGGCGATGATATGCTCCAGGGTATCGAAGCTGCCAAGGTCTTGCTCCATAGACTCTCCTCTACCAGTGACTATTGCGCTTGCGGGATGTGTTCCGCCGGCCTTACCAGTTGCAGACTCAACGCCTGAGGCTCACACTTGAGCACGCAAATTCCACACCCCATGCACTTCGCGGGAGCGACAAAAGCCCTGTACTCCTTTGAGCCTTCTGACTTCACCATCTCGATAGCATCGAACGCGCACCAATCCGTGCAGTCCTGGCACCCGTCACAAAGGTCTTCATCGACCCGGGCCTCGTACCTGCTTTTGGCAACACATTTGGTCACCGGCACCTGAAACCTGTTCAGAGGCTCATAGATCATGCAGCAATCGGTACAGCAGTTGCACATTCCCCAGCGGGGTCTCATGCGCGTCGAGTTCTCGCAGGTGTGAATCAGTCCCAGTTCCTCACATTGGTCTATCAAGGCTAAGGCTTCATCGGTAGAAAGCCTCCTGCCCGCGTTGCGGCTCATTAGATACTCAGCACTTAGATTGAATTGGATATCGACGATGGCGTGAGAACTCCGGCACTTTTTGCCCACCGCTTCCTTTCGCCTGCGGCAGGTACAGTAGGTAACAGCTATCGAGCGAGCCGATTTTATTATCTCCCTTATATCCTCCCAGGGCAGTATCTCAGGGCTGCTGAGGATCGCTTTATAGGCAGGGACAATCCTCCCCTGAGGCCGTTCTCCTCCATCCCAACTATTAACCTGGTCGGGGTCCCATTCCTGCACACAGAAATCGTCCCACAGCTCGAATAGCTTCCGATCGCGGACCACATCGACGTCAAAAGAGCACATGGTTATGTCATGAAGTTGCACAACAGCATGAGCAAAGGTGGCGTCCTCTAGGTTCTCCGGGCTTCGGGCGAAGACCACACCTTTTCCATACAAAGCTTCCAACTCCTTTTTCACTGCTGCCACATCCATACCGAGCCTGTTTGCCAACTCCCCGTATTTCATAGGTAGCAGGGTAACAAGTTCAGCTTGCTCCGGGGTCATCAAGTATTCCAGAATACGCCGATAACGAACCGAATCCTGATAGCCATGTTTCCCCGCCAGTATGGCATACGCGTCGTTCTTATTCACGCTCTCTGCTTCCCTGGCCATTATATAGCGCGCCTCTCACCTTGACAAGGTAAATGGCACTCGACTACCATACCCTAAGCAAGAGGAATTCGATGAAGGCACTGACAGCGATAACAAGTATTCTATTCATCATCTGCATCCCAATGTTGCTTCTCACCACCGACCTGAGATTTGCCGCCAACGACATCCGCCTCTATGAGTATGGCTTCAACAAATACGACGTGAGTGCAACAACAGGGCTTGACAACGAGGAGTTGCGCAGTGTCGCCGACCAGATGATCACCTACTTCAACTCAGACGAGGAATTCCTTGACGTAGACCTTTTCAACCAGCGTGAGCTGACACATCTGAAGGATGTCAAAGGTCTGATACAACTGGCCTATCGCCTCCAACTGGCCTCTCTGGCTTACATTGTTGTCTACATACTCATCAACTTCGCTTTGCGACGGGGTGCTTTCTGGCGAGACCTTGCAAGGCGCTTGATATGGGGGAGTGGGGCTACAATTGCTCTGCTCGCCGTCCTCGGACTCTGGGCAGTCCTTGACTTCGACAGCCTCTTCTTGTTGTTTCACCTGGTGAGCTTCAGCAACGAGCTATGGCAGCTCTCTCCTGGAGACATGCTGCTTTTGCTGTTCCCTGAAGGATTCTTCAATGATGCCGCCTTATTCGTAGCGGCAGCAGCAATCGCGGAAGCGATAATCATCAGCGGGGTTGCCTGGGGCCTTTTGGCGCTCAGGGGTAAGGCAGACCCCAAGAACGCGCTGCTGAATTCAAACGGGGAAGGTGAATCTTAGGCCCTAGTAGCAACTGGAGCAATCGCTGGCCGAGCAGGTGCTGCAGCCGCCGACACCACCTACCGGAGCGGAAGTCCCGCTCGGACTCTTAGAGAAGGCAGCAAAGGTGGACAGCACCCGGCTGGCCCCATTATTGCAACGAGGGCAAGGGGCTCCCTCGTTGACCTGGCTCATGGGACGAAGCAACTCAAACTTAAGCCCACATTCGGGACAGCGGTACTCATAGAGAGGCATCCCATTACCCCTAATTCAATTCTATCACTGTACCCTGCAACAAGTCAATTTCATCGTGCCGACACCATAGCCCGTGGGTGCAGTTTCAAAAACCTCACCTGTCAGGTGCCTTCTGATGGTTAGCCGCAAAACTACTTGTAACCCCCTCCCCTGGGGGGCAGCGATAGAGTTACACCCTCACCCTTCGACAAGCTCAGGGCAGGCCCTGCCCTGTCCGTCCAAGGGAGAGGAATTTTAGCCGAAACCATGCGACAAGACGGTAATCAATGGAATCCACGGGGTAAGGCGACAGCAGTTAGTTTGACAAGGCACAGATGGCGATTTAGAATCGTTCTTGGTTAGGTCGATGCTAAACAAATACGATGTGATCATCGTCGGTAGCGGACCTGCGGGTATTTTCGCAGCGTTAGAACTCACTCAAGCAACTGACCTCAGTATCCTACTCCTGGAAAAAGGTAAGGGCCTTCATCACCGCAATTGCCCTATTATCGGCAAGGAGCTAAGCTGTCCCCCGTGCACTCCCTGCGATCTGGTAAGCGGCTGGGGTGGTGCCGGGGCGTTCAGCGATGGCAAGTTGACGTTGTCTCCCCAAGTAGGTGGTCAACTCCAAAGCTATCTGGGGTCTGAAAAGACAGCCGATTTGATCCGCCATGTTGATGATATCTACCTTAGGTTTGGTGCCTCGAACGAGGTCTATGGAGTTGGCCCCGATGTGGAGCAACTGGCGCGAAAGGCTGAACTGGCCGGTCTGAGGTTGATTCCCACCCCGATTCGCCACATGGGTACAGAGCTCTGCCGCGAGGTCCTGAAGGATATGCACCAATTCCTGGCCAACAGGATCGAGAGCCAAACCGATACTGCGACCACCTCCATCATCGTTCAAGATGGGGCAGTCAAAGGCATCCAGACCGACGATGGCCAGCAGATAGAGTCACGCTACGTGATCATCGCCCCTGGCAGAGAAGGGGCTGACTGGCTGCTTAAAGAGGCCGCTCGTCTGGGGCTAACCCTTCATAATAATCCCGTTGATATTGGTGTTAGAGTAGAACTGCCATTCGCGGTGCTCAAGGAGCTGACGGATGTCTTCTATGAGTCTAAGCTTGAGTTCCATTCGCCAACCTTTGGCGATCGAATCAGAACCTTTTGCATGTGCCCTGCAGGCGAGGTTACCATGGAGACCACCGGCGGCCATGACTCAGTGATAACGGTGAACGGTCATAGCTATGCTCACCGTAAGACGGGAAACACCAACTTTGCCCTGCTAGTCAGTGCTAATTTCTCACCGCCCTTCCGCGAGCCCATCGGCTACGGCAGGTATCTTGCCCGCCTGGCAAACATCATAAGCGGTGGAGTGATTATGCAGAGATGGGGTGATCTTAATGAGGGTCATAGCTCTACCTCGATTTCCATCGAAGATGGCGCTGTTGAACCCACCTTGAGGAGCGCAACGCCGGGCGACCTCGGCTACGTACTACCCTATCGCTTCCTGAAGGGTATTGGCGAGATGCTGACCGCAATGGATAAGCTGGCACCGGGCCTAGCCTCGCCCCATACCCTGCTCTACGGCGTTGAGGTCAAGTTCTACTCATCCCGCCTTGAACTCAGCGAGAGCCTGGAGACCGAGATAAACAGTATGTTCGCAATCGGCGATGGAGCCGGGGTCAGCCGGGGCTTGATTCAAGCCGCAGCTTCAGGAGTGGTGGCCGCCAGAGAGATAGTGAAAAGGGTGAGTTAGACTGCCTTCCCAGTCCTTCTTCTACCCGAGATCCCCTATTTGACAAAGAAGGCTGAGAGGCCTATATTTACTTCAGCATTGATCGTCTTTGACTTGGCTGCTTGCTGCAGGAAAGATCAAAAGAGCGAAGAATCGGGGAGTGGCGCAGCCTGGTAGCGCACTTGCATGGGGTGCAAGGGGTCGCAGGTTCGAATCCTGTCTCCCCGACTTTTCTTACTCTAGTAGCCGCTCGTTCTCCTACCGATTTCCGACGTTAACCCTTCTCTTGTACTGTTGATCGTGCTATCCTCCCCTTTATAACCAACTCTGCTTTCGTTCGGCCTCTGTCCCGGCGGCAAATTCCAGCGCCCTACCTGAATGGCAGACTTGAGTCCCAACCCCAAATTGCTGTTGCCACTGAGAAATGTAAGACCTTTGCAAGACCTTTGCAACTTCCTTCTTGAATTCTTAATCTGCCCGTAATTCTATGTGCCTACACTTTTGAATGCGGCCACGTACATTCGCCCTGTTTTGATTGCGCAGAGAACGGCACGCGGACTGTCCGATAAACTTCCAAGGGGGCTTGACAAACCTAGCAAAAAGTGGTAGAAGTTAACAGTCCGCTATTCCGAGCAAGGAAAAACGGACTTGCCGGCTTCGTTAGGTTTGTCTTTGGGGAAATAGTAGTCCGTTAGTCCCACAGATGCTGATTGGGAACGGACAGAACTACAAAGCAAGGAAATGATACGACAAATACCCGCCTGCGAGTGTTTGGGCAAAATCCCTGAATCGTATGGCGCTTATTGTAGCGCGACTTGCCCCCTGACGGCACTCTGCGTCCTTGTATCTATGGGTGATTACCTGAGGCAAAACCCCAAGGTGCCGCCATCGCAGGATTCAATCCAGGATTCAATCGACGATTCCTGAGAGCGTACTGAGCTCCGCCTGAATGGCAGAGAGACAGTTGTTCTTACACAGATCAAAGGTGATCAGAATGGCGGGAAGAATAGCGGCAACAATGAATTGGATACCCTATATCTGGTTGGCTGCAGCTGAGGTCTTCGAGAGCGCGCTTGATCCAGCCAGAGGGCGCTTGCTCAACCGCCGCAATTCAGCGATGAGATTGAAATCCCGAAGTCGAGAGCCTGCTTTCCCACTTCGCCACCACCCATCCCTTCAGAAATAGCAACGCAGCCCCCAAAGCGCCATAGCCTTCGGTAGGACCGCGTATTAATCAGGCGACCTGGTCTTCCTTCAGTTTGTGGTGGGCGGAGAAGGATTTGAACCTTCGACCCCTACTTTATCAGAGTAGTGCTCTAACCCCTGAGCTACCCGCCCAGACTACTCCAACCACGAGTTATTACTGGCCTACGCCGCTGATTATAGCATGTGAGCACTGCCCTAATCAACATTATCTGCCGATTGTATACCCCTAGCTGTGCCTCTTGTCACTCCTGCGAAAGCAGGAGTCCATACACCGGAACAAGGACGCCACAGTTTTTTTCCTTCCATATTGTGAGCGGCACGATCATGAGAGTTCTTCGGAACAAAGAAGGTTAAAGTTCCCGCGTGGGACTGTGGAGGGATGGAATCGCACTCCGAATTGCCGGCAATATGCCCGGCCTCAGTATCGCCCTGCCAGACAGCCAGCACAAAGCCACCTGGAATCGCTGCCAACGCAACTCGTAGGACAAGTTTCACAAGAATGGATGTCCAAATGTCGGTAATAAAGGCCGAGAGAGGACACGTGTTTTAAAAAAAGCACCTTAACCTCCTGGATAGTGGAAGGAAGGGTTGGTCTTAAGCTTACGATGGGGTGTCCCCATCGACCGACCTAGGATTCTTGAGGCCTGAGCCTCGAGACTCCCTAGAAAGGAGGTGATCCAGCCGCAGCTTCCGCTACGACTACCTTGTTACGACTTCGTCCCAATCACCAATCCCACCCTCGGCGACTACCTCCCCTTCGACAAGCTAGGGGGTTGGCACATCGACTTCAGGTGTTATCAGCTTTCATGACGTGACGGGCGGTGTGTACAAGGCCCGAGAACGTATTCACCGCAGTATGCTGACCTGCAGTTACTAGCAACTCCGACTTCATGGAGGCGAGTTTCAGCCTCCAATCCGAACTGGGGATGGCTTTGATGGGATTAGCTCCAGATTGCTCCTTAGCAACCCTTTGTACCACCCATTGTAGCGTGTGTGTAGCCCAAGACGTAAGAGCCGTGCTGACTTGACGTCATCCTCACCTTCCTCCTTTTCTAGAAGGCAGTCTTGCCAGAGAAATCAACTGACAACGAGGGTTGCGCTCGTTGCGAGACTTAACCCAACACCTCACGGCACGAGCTGACGACAGCCATGCAGCATCTGTGCACCTGTCCCGAAGGAGGGACAAATTTCTTTGCCTTTCAGGTGCATGTCAAGTCTTGGTAAGGTTCTTCGCGTTGCGTCGAATTAAACCACACGCTCCGCTGCTTGTGCGGGCCCCCGTCAATTCCTTTGAGTTTTAGCCTTGCGGCCGTACTCCCCAGGCGGGACACTTAT
>JAUXAX010000081.1 GCA_030619685.1 Dehalococcoidia bacterium | reverse complement strand
ACTGACACGCTGCCTGAAGGAATAATTTTCATGCCCATTTCTTTCCCCTCAACTCCCGTCAATCAGCTATTTGGCACCGCCCTGGATCCACGGGCAAAAACCCCCGCACTCAAAGCATGTGCCGTAAAGGTAGAAAGGGTCTAGCCTCGTGGATAAGCGTCGAGAAATAGCCAAACCTGACCTGAAACAGATAGACGAGATCATAGCTCGCTATCAAGACCGGAAATGGCCCTTGATTCCTCTGCTGCAGGAGATCCAGCAGGAGTTGGGGTATATTCCTCCCGAGGCTATCAATCCCATAGCGCGAGCCTTCGAACTATTTCCCTCTCAGGTACAGGGGGTGATCACCTTTTACGAACAGCTCTATACTACGCCCCGGGGGAAAAGGATTGTCCGAGTGTGTCGTGGTACGGCATGCCATGTGCGCGGTGGAAAGACCATACTGAAATTAGTTAAGCAGCATCTTGACCTGGAAGAAGGTCAGACCACCCCCGACTACGAGTACACCCTGGAGACCGTCGCCTGCATAGGCGTTTGCGCCCTGGCACCCAATATAGTCGTGGGAAAGGACACCCATGGCACCATGAATCCCAAGAAGGTAGCTCAACTCTTTGCAAACAGGAAGGGCGGGGGATAGCATGCAAAACCATCGCACCGTTTTTGTTTGTCAGGGAACAGGTTGCTTTTCGGCTAGGTCCGGTGCTGTCTACGAGGCGCTCGAGGCTGAGGTGGAGCGGAACGGTGTGAAAGGCGCCAAGGTGGACTTTACCGGGTGTCACGGCTTTTGCGAGCAGGGCCCTAATGTGGTGGTCGAGCCCGACGGCATCTTTTATACCCATGTCGAAGCTGAGGATGCCCCGGAGATTGTGAGTTCCCATCTTCGCGATGGCAAGCCGGTGGAGCGTCTCTTCTACCGTGACCCTGTGACTGGGAAAGCCATACCGCTCTATTCAGACATAAAATTCTACGCGGGACAGCAGCGCATTATCCTGCGCAACTGCGGACACATTAACCCTGAGAGAATTGACGATTATATTGCCCGCGGCGGGTATCAGGCGCTAGAGAAAGCTCTTCTTAAGATGACACCTCAAGAAGTCATTGAAGAGATCGCAAAGTCTGGCCTTCGGGGAAGGGGTGGTGCTGGCTTCCCCGCAGCCCGCAAGTGGGAGTTCTGCCACAATGCCCCTGGTGAGCAGAAATACGTCATCTGCAATGCCGACGAGGGCGACCCCGGGGCCTTCATGGATCGCTCCATCCTTGAGGCTGATCCCCACGCTATTATCGAAGGGTTGACCATCGCCGGATACGCTATAGGGGCTACTGAGGGCTATGTCTATGTCCGCGCTGAGTATCCACTTGCAGTGAGTCGATTCAGGATCGCCCTAGAGCAAGCACAGGAGAGAGGGTTCCTGGGGATGAATATCCTCGGCTCAGGCTTTGAGTTTGTGGTGCATGTCAAAGAGGGCGCTGGAGCTTTCGTCTGTGGCGAAGAGACAGCTTTGATAGCCTCAATCGAAAGCCGGCGCGGAATGCCTCGTCCCCGCCCTCCCTTCCCAGCACAATCGGGCTTGGATGGAAAGCCCACCATCATTAACAATGTGAAGACACTGGCCACCGTACCGGTTATCATCGACAAAGGAGCCAAATGGTTCGCCAGCCTGGGCACCGAGAAAAGCAAGGGGACAGCCGTGTTCGCCCTCACGGGAAAGGTTGCCAACAGCGGCTTGGTAGAAGTCCCTATGGGCACCTCCCTGGACTCTATCATCTTCGATATCGGAGGCGGTGTCCCCCGCGGCAAGCGGTTTAAAGCGGTGCAGACCGGCGGCCCCTCGGGCGGATGCATTCCCGCCCAGTTCCTTGACGTCCCGGTGGAGTACGATTCTCTGGCTCAACTGGGATCGATCATGGGCTCCGGCGGCATGGTAGTGCTGGACGATGGCACCTGCATGGTAGAGATAGCCAGATATTTCCTCAGTTTCACTCAGACTGAGTCATGCGGGAAATGTGTCCCCTGTCGTCTGGGCACCAAGCAGATGCTGGAGATCCTGACCAGGATCACCCAGGGCAAAGGGCGTGATAATGACGTTGACGCCTTGCTCGCCATAGCTAGCACGGTAAAGGAGTGCTCGCTTTGCGGCCTTGGCCAAACCTGCCCCAACCCCGTGCTCACCACTATCAAGTACTTCCAGGATGAGTATGAAGCTCACATAAGGGAGAAGAAATGCCCGGCTGCGGTATGCGATGCTTTGATGATATCCCCCTGCCAGCATACATGTCCTGTGGGTATCAACATACCCAGGTATGTGGCTCACATCGCCGAGGGTGAATATGTGGAGGCCATTGAAACCATCAGGGAGCGAAATCCATTCCCCGCCATCTGCGGCCGTATCTGCCATCATCCCTGCGAGACACGCTGCCGCCGCGGGGAACTCGACGAGTCAGTGGCCATAAGGGAGCTGAAGCGGTTTGCCGCCGACTGGTATTTTGACCATGTGGATGAATTGCCCGAACCAGAACCATTCCCTCAAACTCAAGACCAGAGAGTAGCTGTGGTCGGAGCTGGACCCACCGGGCTGAGCTGCGCCTACTTCCTGGCTCAGATGGGCTATCCGATTACAGTCTTCGAAGCCCTTCCAGTGGGGGGAGGCATGCTTGCGGTAGCAATACCGCAGTTTCGCTTGCCCAGGGAGGTTATTCAAAGTGAGATAGACTATATCGCCAAGCGTGGCATCGACATAAGGTACAACATGCCCATCGATGTGAGTTTCACCGTAGAAGATCTGAGGAAAGACGGCTTTGAAGCGGTCTTTATCGCTGCTGGCGCTCAGAGAAGCCAGCGCATAGGCATACCCGGCGAACTAGAGGACGTGGAAGACTTCCACTACGGGCTGAGGTTCCTGCGCGATGTCAAAGTGGGCAAACAGGTAAGAGTCGGGCGCCGGGTGGCCGTCATCGGGGGCGGAAATGTAGCGTTTGATGCTGCTCGCACTGCCCTTCGCCTCGGTGCCGAGGAGGTGAACATCTACTACAGGCGGTCGCTAGGCGAGATGCCGGTGACTGAGGTGGAGTACGACGAGGCAGTCGCTGAGGGCATCCAAATCAATTTCCTTGTCAGTCCCACGCGGATAGAGAGCGACAACTGGAAGGCAACAGGCCTACAGTGCATCCGTATGCAGTTGGGCGAGCCTGATGCCAGCGGGCGCCGCCGCCCTATGCCCATCTCTGGCTCCGAGTTCTTTGTCGAGGCCGACACCGTCATCGCTGCCGTAGGTCAGGCTCCTGACCTTTCGTTTCTTCCTCGCGACAGCGCACTAGAACGCACCAGATGGGAGACCCTGGTTGTTGACAGCAACAGGTTGTCTACCAATGTCCCGGGAGTCTTCGCCGGGGGAGACTTCGTCACCGGCCCTGGGATGGTCATAGAAGCTATAGCCGCCGGCAGGAGAGCAGCTATAGCAATAGACAAGTATCTCAGGGAAGATACCTCACGTGTGGAGATGTATGATCTAAGGCGGGGGGGCAACGGAGAAACAGGCGGTCAAGAGGTCGAGGAATCCTGGGAAATCCAGCCCAGGCAGGAAATGCCAAGGGTTCCTGCCAGGGAAAGGAAACGTAGCTTCGAAGAGGTCGAACGGGGCTTCTCGGAGGAGGTGGCGAGGCAGGAAGCTAGGCGATGCCTGAGATGCGACCTGGAGACATAATAAAGCAAAAGGCAAAAGGCAAAAAGCAAAAATAAATGAGCGAAAATCACAAATCAAAATTCAAAATTAGGATTCCATGCGTTCTTGGTTACCCATTTTGCACTTTGAATTTTGACATTTGAATTTCTTGTCGGGAGGTGGAGTATGAAATCCATTACCAGGCAAAAGTCTCTCGAAGAGATCGAGCAGCAACTTGAGGGGCTGGAAAGAGTATACATCATTGGCTGTGGCACTTGCGCCACCATGACCAAGACCGGTGGAAGAGATGAGGTTCTGGACATGAAGGAGCGCCTGCAAGGCCTGGGCAAGATGGTCACGGGCTGGACAGTCATCCCCACCGCCTGCGATGAGATGACCGAAGCATCCTTGGAGGAAAACGAGGGTGCCATTCAGGGTGCGGACTGCCTTCTGGTGATGTCCTGCGCTCTGGGAGTGCAGAGAGTGGGTTCCTATAACAGTAAGCCGGTCATCCCCGCTCTGGATACTCTCTTCATGGGCGTAGAGGACGGGCCGGGCTTTTTCCACGAGGTTTGTGACCAGTGCGGTCACTGTGTCTTGGGCTATACTGCGGGCATCTGCCCCATTACAGCGTGCCATAAGGGATTGCTGAATGGGCCCTGTGGCGGTACCAACAATGGCAAATGTGAAATCGACATAGAACGAGACTGTGCCTGGACGCTTATCTATCAGCGACTCAAGGAGCAGGGCAGGCTCGACCTGATGAGAAAGTACCAACCTCTCAAGAATTCCCAGGTGATAACCCGGCCACGAGTGACCAGAATCTTGTGAGGAGGAGGAAGAAAATGGCGCGGAGCTTTAGAGAAGCCCTCAACTCCGGCGAGTTCGTAATAACCAGCGAGATCGGCCCGCCGAAGGGCACCAACATCGACAATATGCGTCACCATATCGACATACTCAAGGATAAGGTGGACGCGATCAACGTTACCGATCACCAGAGCTCGGTGATGCGCTTCCCCTCTATCGGCGGCTGCCTGGAGATCAAGGAGCGAGGTGGCGAGCCCATACTGCAAATGACCTGTCGCGATCGCAACCAAATGGCTCTTCAAGCCGAACTCCTCCTGGCCTATACAAGGGGCATAGGGAATGTCCTCTGCCTTACAGGTGACGCAATACCGGTCGGAGACCACAAGGAGGCTAAAGGCGTCTTCGAGCTCGACTCAGTCCAACTCCTGAGGGCAATCAGGCAAATGGAATCGGGAAAGGACCTGGGAGGAAACGACCTCGATGGAGCGGTTGAGTTCTGTGCCGGGGCCATTGTTACCCCCGCGGCAAACCCAATAGAACCTCAGCTCATCAAGTTCGAGAAGAAGATCGAGGCCGGAGCCGAATTCATCCAGACGCAGGCGATCTACGACCTGGATAACTTCAGCAAGTTCATGGAGTATGCCCGCCAATTCCCCGTCAAGATTCTGGCGGGGGTAGTCTTGCTCCTATCAGCCAGGATGGCGAAGTATATGAACGAAAACGTGCCCGGCATCTTCGTCCCCCAGAACCTGATTGATGAACTGGCGAGCGCGCCCAAGGGTGAAGCACTCAACAAAGGCATTGAGATTGCCGGCCGCATGATCGCTGCACTGAGAAAGGACTCGATCTGTGATGGAGTGCACATAATGGCAATCGGCAGGGAAGAGGTTGTTCCAGATATCCTGGCGGCCGCCGGAATAAACAGCCGCGCATAATAAACCCCCAAGGGCAACCGCCCTTGGGGTTCGTTCAGGATTTCGCGCTTCGAGTTTGGTGCTTGACTTCGGTTCACGCGCAACTATTTAATGCATTTCATATAGGCTCTTCCCTCGGCATGTTTGAGGCTCCATTTTCGGGACTATGATCGTCTCTCTTCAGCACGACCAGGATCCTTTGTATCTCCCGTCGTTTTGAGGAACGCGCGGGCATTACCTGCTTCAGAAAATCGCCCAAGGGGTGAGAATCGAGCAGTTCCTCTTCTACTGCTTCCTCTATAGCGCCCATCTTTCTTAGCTCGTCAGCTAGCGGTATTGGCTCCTCCATGAAGATGGAAATGGTGGCACCGCCTTCGAGAGAGCCACCTGTTGCCAGGACGCGCACATCAGGGAACTGCTCTAAGGATATCCGCAATCTCGTCATTTGGGCAAAATTGATCGGTGGTATTATTACTAGCTCCACCCGCTTTTGCTGAGCGGCTTTAGCTTCTACCCCTTTAGCTTCTGCCTCTAGGGCTGCCTTTTCCTGGAGAGCTCGAATTATCTGCCCAGGTCTCTCCGCGGCAGGGGCAGCAGCTATTCTCTCCGCCTCTTCTACAATCTTGCGAGCTCTCTGCTCATATTCGCTGAACAGGCTGATTGTCTGAGCGCCGGCCTTCTCCTCTGCCTCCTGAATAATCTGGCCGCCTTTCCGTTCAGCTTCAGTGACTATCTGACCTGCGTGCTCCTCAGCCTTCTTCATTGCTTCCTCTATGATTTGGCTGCCTTTCTGCTCGGCTTGAGCGATTATCCTACCTACTCCGGGCTCAGCCTCCTTACTTGCTTCCTCTATGACCTGGCTGCCTTTCTGTTCAGCTTGGGAAACAATCTTAGATGCCTCGGCCTCAGCTTTCTTGGTTGCCTCGTCTATGATCTCGCGAGCGGTCTGCTTGGCCTTTTCTGTTGCTTCCTCTATGATCTGGCGGCCTTTCTGCTCGGCTTCGGCGACTACCTTTCTCACCTCGGGCTGAGGCTTCTTTTCTGCTTTCTCTAAGGTCTGGCGGCCTTTCGGCTCAGCTTCGGCGACTATCTTGTTTGCCTCGGGCCTGGCTTTGTTTCTTGCCTCCTCAATAATCTGGCGGCCTTTCTGGTCAGCTTCAGCGATTATCCTGCTTGCATCAGCCTCGGCCTTCTTTCTTGCTTCCTCGATAATCTGGCGCCCGGTCTGTTCGGCTTCGGCGACTACCTTTCTCACCTCGGGCTGAGCCTTCTTTTCTGCTTCCTCTATGATCTGGAGGCCTTTGCGCTCAGCTTCGGCGACCACCTTGTTTGCCTCGGGCCTGGCTTTGTTTCTTGCCTCCTCAATAATCTGGCGGCCTTTCTGCTCAGCTTCGGCGACTATCCTATTTGCCTCAGGTTCAGCCTTCTTCCTTGCTTCCTCTGTGGTCTGGCGGCCTTTCTGCTCAGCTTCGGCGACTATCTTGTTTGCCTCAGGTTCAGCCCTTCTCCTTGCTTCCTCTATGGTCTGGATGCCTTTCTGGTCAGCTTCAGCAATTATCCTGTTTGTATCAGCCTCGGCCTTCTTTCTTGCTTCCTCGATAATCTGTCGTCCGGTCTGCTCGGCTTCGGCGACTACCTTTCTCACCTCGGGCTGAGCCTTCTTTTCTGCTTCCTCTATGATCTGGAGGCCTTTGCGCTCAGCTTCGGCGACCACCTT
>JAUXAX010000078.1 GCA_030619685.1 Dehalococcoidia bacterium | reverse complement strand
ACGGAGATCTTGGCGAGCATGGTCTTGCCTTCCTCTGGACTCAAGCCGTAACGGTGGAAGTACTTGGTAGCCATCATGGCGAACATCCCAGGCATGCTGGCAACGGCGTGCGTGTGAGTGAGGTTGTCCATCCCCGGCAGGCCAGTCATGCCCGCATCCTTGAGCTTCTCGAAGCCCACAGCCAGGACAATATCGTAGATGCCGGCGGCCACCGAATATGCGGCGTTCCTCACAGCGTCGTGCCCCGAGGCGCAGGCATTCACTACGTGGGTAATGGGGACATACTGCATCCTCAACGGCTCACTGATGGACCGGCCCCCGTGACCACTGAAAATGCTGCCGCCCCATACGGCCTCGATATCTTTAGCCTCCACGCCGGCATCAGCATATGCTTCGGTCACGGCGTCCACGATGAGGTCACTGGGGCCCTTGTCCCACAGCTCACCAAACCGGGTGCAGCCCATCCCTACAATGGCAACCCGGTCCTTAATGCTTCCTGGCATATCTTGCCTCCTCTAACACCTTATCGGTCGCGCTTTCCAGAAATAGTTGCTTATGCCCCGATCGGCAAACACCTTCCTGAAGGTCATCTCCACTTCCATTCCCACTTTGACGTCTTCCGGATCTCTATCAGTGAGATCGAAAAGCGATCTTCCCCCACCTTCGAATTCAATCATCACCACCGAGGACGGGGGGTCCACAGCCGGAGCCAGCATGTCATGGGTGTAGCTGAACACGGTAGCCTTCTTTCTGGCAAAGCTGTAGTCGTCGAAGTCGTCCTGAGCCTGGCATACAGCGCATACGCGGATAGGCGTCGTACTCATAGCCCCGCCATCATACTGGGGGGTTCCACATCGCCGGCACTTTATGCCCCAGAGGCCGAGGATGGTCTTTCTCTCTCTCCAGTTCGCGGCTACCGAGATGTGCCCCCTGTCGGGACGCCTGGCCATTTCTAGGGGAACGATGTCACGCCACCGCAGGTAGTCATTGCAGCTCCTCATCATGTGCTTGGACTGCAGGTTCTTGGCGAACGCGCGGCGTTCCCCGATCTTTGCTATAGCGTCGGTCACCTGAAGGAGGAAGGCATCAGCACCATTACCGTAGCTGGCAAACAGAATCTTATCTCCCGGCTTGGCCTGCTCCAGGGCGCTTATCAGCATCATCAGTGACATAGCGCACCCGAGGAGGCCGACCGACATGAAAAGGCCGCCAGGGTCAAGCAGCTGAGCGGGCTCAAATCCCAACTCCCCTGCTACTCTTCCGTGCCTCCTCACATCGCCGGGCGGGTCGAAAACCACCCTGGTGAAATCCTTGGGTGTAAGGCCACACCTGCTCATCAACCCCCCTATGGCTTCAGGCATAACCTTGGAATAGCTTTCGTCCATCACCATGCGGTCTTCCCAGGAGCGTACAAAGGTGTCGGTATCAGACCGCCAGGTGCCTGACAGTTCATCGGAGATCGAATAGCTGTCCTGAATCTCAGCGATTACATTCTCATTGCCCAGGAGAAGGGCGGCTGCGCTGTCGCCCAACGCTTGCTCCATCATGCCTGACGGGGCCGCCATTCGAGTATCGGCCGCAGTGACGAGGATGCTATTCGCCTTTCCTGCTTTGATTGCATCGACTGCAAAGGATACGGCAATTGTACCGCCACGCAGCGAGCTAGCAATGTCGGCGCTCCGGATATCCCGACGCAGATCAAGGGCCATACCCATCAAGGCCGAGCATTGCTTTTCCTTGTAGGGAGACGTGGTAGTGGCAAAGTAGAGCCCGTCCACCGTATGTGGGTCTGCGTCCCTCAGGCAGTCCATAGCTGCTTCCACAGCCATGCTGACGCTATCCTCATCATAGTAGGCTACAGCCCTCTCCCCGGGCATGGCGAAGCCTCCCCATGCCTCTAGGAAAAGCTGCCGGTCCATTCGATGCCACGGAATATACGCGCCGTACGAGGTTATTCCTATCATCGACATCTCCTGCGTTCGTTATTGTTTTCGGCCATACCAACCCTATTCTATCACTTTGAGGATAAGGCGTGGGACATCTGCTGAGTATAGTGTCGTTACTTGTTTTGTCCCACCGCACTTTCTCATTGGCTCTTGAGGGACAGCACCATATTAGGTAGTGGTGGCACGGTGTAGACAACAGTGCTGGCACCTGACATAATAACATAATAGGGGTAGGGAGTGTAAGACGCCCTCTGGGCCCCGGCAAGAGCTGACAGGGTGCTCTGGGAAGAGGAGAGCGCATATGGAGACAACGAGAGTAGTTGTAGTGGACGATGAGGCCCTTTTCAGGGAGCTATTATGTCGCACTCTGTCTGCAGAACCGGGACTTAAGGTAGTGGGTGAGGCTGAGGATGGTGAGACGGCGATCCGCCTTGCCAGGCAGGAGAAGCCCGATGTGGTCCTTATGGACATCGAGCTCCCAGGTGAGCTGGACGGCATCGAGGCGGCGCTGCGGATCAAGAGGGAAAGGCCGCAAACGGGCGTTGTTATCCTCTCTGTTCACAGTGAGCGGCACTACGTCACAAGCCTGCCCCTCGAGGATATCCGAGGATGGGCTTACCTCCTGAAACAGACAGTGCCTGACCTGGCCACCGTTGTGCGCGCGATCCAGGGAAGCAAGGCGGGCATGGTGGTGCTGGATCCCGCGATAGTGGCAGGCCTGCGGCCTGGGCAAGGCTCGGCAGTGGCGAGGCTGAACCCCAGGCACCAGGAAGTTCTGGAACTCCTCGCCCAAGGCTACAGCAACGCCGCTATAGCTCAGCATCTGAGGCTGTCCCGAAAGTCGGTGGAGACCTACATCAACGGCATCTATCAGGAACTACATCTCTCTCATGAGCTCGATATTCATGCCCGAGTCAAAGCCACCCTCCTCTATTTAGAGAGCTCCAAGAAAGCTCAGGGATAGACGAGGAGAATCATCAGGCCAGCACTATTGTATCCCTTCTAAAAGGCGCTACTGTGGTTATCCGTGGAGAGGCGTGAACTTCATGGCGAAGGAAGGGGTGCAGAGTGTACCGGGTCATCGTAGCCGATGACGAGCCTGAGTTTCGTCGATGGCTTCGGTCACTGCTGGAAGGCAGCGAAGATTTCCAACTGGTGGGCGAGGCCAGCACGGGCACGGAAGCCATTCACCTCATCCCATCCCTTGTGCCAGACCTGGTGATCGCAGATATGTATATGCCCGAGCCAGACGGCCTGGAAGTAGCTCGATACGTTCAGGACTACTTCCCCGGCATCAAGGCAATACTTGTCAGTGCCCGTGAGGAGCGCGTCTATGAAAGACTGGCAATGGAAGAGGGCGCACTGGCGTTTATTCCAAAGATAAAGCTGTCTCTGGATGCTCTGCGCCAGGCCCTGCAAGGGGAAGAATAGCTGTGACCTCTGTGCCCTCGTCTGGAGCACTGCGGACAACACACCTGCCGCCCACTACCTCAGCGTAGTCCTGCATCATCAGCAAGCCCAGTCCGCCAGAAACGCTGCCCAAGTCGAATCCCTCTCCATTGTCGTGCACCATGAGACGCAACCATCCTTGGGAAGACAGCCCGAGCGCTATGGTTATCCTGTTGGCCTTTGCGTTCTTGACTGCATTGGTCAGGGCCTCTTCGGCGATGCGATACGCTGCCAGCCTCACTTGTTCTGGAATCAACTTAGGATCGGCCCTCTCCTGCCGCACGAACTCTTCATCCAGTTCCATCTCAATAGGTAGGGCAGCTTCAAACTGGTCTTCCAGGGAACGCAGGGCCGCGACGAGCCCCCGACGCAGGATTGAGGGGTAGAGACGGTGGCTGATGGACCGCACTTGGTTCTCCAGCAACTCTGCTAATTCTCGGCGCAGGCCCCCTATTTCCTCGGTCAAGTCTTTTGGCGAGCCCGCCTGCTCTAACTCCGCTAGTCGATGTAGCAGGATAATGAGCCTGTTCTGTACCGACCCATGGAGCTGCTGCGCGATGTCTCTTCGCACAGACTCCTGCACGGTAACCATCCGTTGTCGCGACAATTGCAGCTCCTCCGCCCTCGCTAGAGCGGCCGCATGCTCGACCCGTTCGTCTTCCGCCACCTTGCGCTCGGTGACGTCGCGAAAGTTGGCAAGTATCCCCTCCACAACTGGGTCATCGAGGAAGTTCCTGACCATGACTTCAAGGATACGCCATGAGCCGTCTTTGTGCTGGGCGCGTAGCTCTCCGTGAAAAGTGGACCCTGGATTCTGGACCAGTCTGGCAAAGGCCACAGCAATATTTGGCATATCGTCTGGGTGGACAAAATCCAACGATCTTCTCCCTGTATGCTCATCAGGTCCATATCCCAACACGAGTTCAACAGATGGGCTTTGGGAGATAATGTTCCCCTCCCGATCTAGAATCGCGACGTCATCCAAGGAGTTCTCGATCATCACTCGAAAGTGCTTTTCCCTTTGCTTCAGCGCCTCCTCTGCACGCTTGCGCTCGGTGATATCGCGATAGTTAACAACAATGCCCTTGACCGAGGGATCATGGAGAAGGTTATTTACCACCCCTTCGATTACGCGCCACGAGCCGTCTTTGTGCAGGAAACGGACTGCCATGGATACAGCCTGCCCAGGATGTTGGAAGAGAACATCCAAGGTCTTGATGACATTTTGCGCATCGTCTGGGTGAAGGAACTTAAGCGTGCCCTTGCCTATTAGTTCTTCCGGTTTGTAGCCGAGGATCCGTTCGGCAGAGGGGCTTTCGTAGCGGATCGTCAGGTCGCCGTTCAGAATCGCGCTGCCATCCAAAGAGTTCTCAACAAGAGCTCGAAAGTGCTGTTCACTTGCTTTCAACGCCTCCTCCCTCCTCTTGCGCTCGGTGATGTCTCTTATGACGGCAACCAAGGTTCTTGGGTTTCCCCAAGCATCTTTCATGACTGAAGCCGCAAAACTGATAGCGATTTCCTCGCCAGCCTTGTTCAGGGCACCAATATCGATATGTTCAGCACTGCCTTTCTCCATAGCTTCCTTGAGGACTTCCCTGGCCCTCTCTCTATCTCTTGGGCCAAAGTATGTTGGCAGATCAAGAGCAGACGTTCCAACCAGCTCATCTGCCTTGTAGCCGAGCAGTTTTTCAAAGGCTTCGTTGACATAGGCCACTTTGCCATCCAAATCAACCAGCATGACGCCATCAGGCATTTCTTCAATGGCTGCGGATGTCACGTGTCCACGCTCTAGCAGCGCTTCCTCCGTCCAATTGCTCACCGCCCCTGACTTCTCCGGTTGCGGGACGCCCTCATAAAGAGCATGCGGCTCCTCTTTGAGCCGCTTTTGGGTTTTCTCACTGTATTTCTTCTCTGATTTCCTAACCATGATGCCGCTCGACTCCTTGGCAAGAGCCACTTGGCGAAGAATAGCTCCAAAATGCGAAGCCCTAGGTAGTGCGAATCATATCAAAAAGACCAAAGCAACGCAACAAATTGAGTGGCCTCTCGCACTGAAACTGTTGATCTGACTTGGGTTGTTGCGTCGAGACAAGTACGGCAATTGACTAATATCTCCCAGACAAGTAGTATCAGTCTTGCAGTGGTGACCGTCTGTTGAACAATTGAGCACGTGAGGTTTCGTATGAGTTCACCGAATGGAGAGGGCCTGGCGGCGTTTTTCGAGCCCTCCGCGGTTGCCGTCATTGGCTCGTTGCGGGAAGTAATGGGGACTGCCTATGGAGTGATAAAGAACATGCGCCACTTCGGCTTCTCTGGCGCAATATACCCCATTAACCCTAACCCCGCGAATTACGGGGAAGTCTTTGGCTCCAGAGTCTATTCCAACCTAAATGGGGTGACTGGGCCTATCGACTTGGCCGTGGTGATTACGCCCCCACCGACGATACCAGCGATCGTCGAGCAATGTGCGGGGAAGGGAGTGAGGGCAGTCATTGTCCTATCCGAAGGCTTTGCCGAGTCCGGTGAAGATGGAGCCGAACTCCAGCGGCAGTTGGTGGATATCGCCCGTCGCACCGGTATTCGCATCATGGGACCGAATACATTCGGCGTGGTTAACGCTGCCAACGGCTTGGTGACTGTTCCGCCGTACACAGACAACAGCAGAATCGAGAGGGGTGGCATAGCCTTTTGCAGCCAGACCGGCTCTATCGGTCCCCATCAGACTCCTCTTGAGGATTGGGCCTATCCTATCAGCAAGATGTGTGACCTTGGCAACAAGTGCGACGTCGATGAAGTTGACATCCTGAACTACTTGGCAGATGACCTGGAGACAAGGGTGGTCGCCATGCACCTGGAGGACGTGAGGGATGGCCCTCGGTTTATGGCTGCAGCCCGAAGGCTGGTAGCCCGCAAGCCGCTGCTGATTTTGAAGACAGGTTGGAGCGAGGCAGGCGCAAGAGCTTCGGTCTCTCACACCGGCTCGCTGATGGGAAGCGACCAAATCTATGACGCTGCTTTGAGGCAGGTCGGAGCTATTCGTGTTAGCACCTGGGAGGAGCTGTGGGAGATTCCCAAGACGTTCGAATATCAACCGCTGCCCGCGGGCAACCGATTTGCTGTCATCACCTTCACCGGCGGGCAGGGCGTGATAGCGGCTGACGCAGCCTCGCAAGCCGGGCTGGCGATCGCGGAATTCTCATCAGACACAGTCCACAAGCTATCCAAAGTGGCCCCTCGGCTGGGCCCCAACCCTGTTGATGTAGGACCGGCGATATCTGACTCTCACAGCCAGAGCTCATCCAACCCCTTCGCCGCCGTCGAACAGGTAGCCTCTATAGTGCTCCATGACGCTAATGTGGATTGCGCCACTATTACGTTCAGCTGCGGCCATCAACTTGTTCCCATGTATCCGATGATTGTCGACATGTTCGACCGGTTGACGAGAGACGTCTCAAAGACTGTGAACGTCTGGCTCTATGGGACCAGTTTGCCCGCGATGGAGGAATTGGCGCGCCAGCTGCAAGCACGCGGATTGCCAGCCTACTTCGACCTCGACATTGCCATTAAGGCGCTTGGCTGCGCTGCCTATTACTCGAAATTCAAATCTGAGGTTGTGTAGCCAGACTTTGTCTATATCTCAGCCAAGCATGAGTGCGTAAAGCGATACCTCTCTGAATGCTACCAGGGGCCAAAAGGGTTCCTCTACGTCCGACGTTCCAAAACCAAGTGCTTTTGGCGCACCGCATCCTCCACCCAGGACACGGTGGATCTTGTCGAGTTTTTCGTCAAAGGAGAGGGCTGAGGGAGGCTGTTCTGAGGGAACCGCTAGGTCGTGGGCACAGTTCATGCAGAAGTTGCTATCGGGCGGGCTTGCTTCACCACAGCTTGGGCACACGATCTCGAGCTTGGCAGCGCACTTGACGCAGAACTTAGCCTTCTCGGGATTCTCAGACTGGCACTTTGGGCATTTCATTTTTGATTGTGGTTAGGCGAATTGCCTGCTGATTTTTCGGTGCGTACATCCTAGACGACAACATGTTGATTGTCAATGGCAAGAAGAATCATGTCGCGGCTATTGAGAAGATACAAAGGCGTCCTCGTGGCCGCCTCTACACCCGCTCGACCCCGATGGGGGTCGGAGCCCCGAGACCTAGTGGCGAGAGGGATCGCGGCGTGTCCGCTTGCTTATCTAGTCTTATTTCCCAGCATGAGTCGCTTCAAGAGAGCCACCGGCTATCGTGATCGTTGCAGGATTCTTGAACCCATGGTCCATGAGAAGCTGATGTCTTGCTGCGGAGGAGAGATGCTGACTGCGCCAGGTTGTTTCGAAGAATTGGTCCATGATGCCAAGTGAATACTTGGGGCTTCTGAAATCTTCCAGTGTTTCTGGA
>JAUXAX010000050.1 GCA_030619685.1 Dehalococcoidia bacterium | reverse complement strand
GCACCATTGTAGTTCAGGTCTGGGGTGTAGGTGATGGTGTAATCCAGGTTGATGACGGCGCTGCCATGCGGCGGGTCGCTGACAGCTGTTACCATCAGGGGATCGCCATCGGGATCAGTGTCGCCGTCCAGGACGTTGATGGTCACTGGGGTATCCTCGTTGGTTATGGCGGTGTCATCATTGGCTACGGGGGGGGCGTTGACGATCCCAATGGTTACCGTTACCTGTGCAACAGCACGTTCATGGCCCCCAATTTCCGAGTGGTAAAGTGTTACCGTGATCGTATAGGTACCAAGTGTCGCGTACTCATGACTTGGGGAACTCCATGTCCATAGGAAACCCTTTTCATTTGGATCGTGTGTAACCTCGGTAGTTGTAGCTGATTCTGGATCCGAGCCATCGCCCCAGTCAACTTCGACATAGTGATGATCATATTGACCTACATAGGGTGTCCCAGAAGCATTGCCTGACAGGCTGATAGGGCTCGGAAGAGTAACAGGCTCGTCATAAGGTGAGCATACCGTTTCTTCCCCCCCTGTAATGCAATCAATGGTTATTAAATATTCGCGCTTTTTGTCTGTGAAGGTCGTAGTTGCCGTATTCGTCCCATCTGTGGCCACTACGGTGTAAAGTCCTTCGATCCCGTCCAGCAGGTAGGATGTTTCGAAGCCCCCCGTACCGTCCGCTGCCACAGACCAGGCATCTACCCACCCATCGGGGCGTGTCACCTCGCCGGTTAGCTGGCCACTGGGCTCAAACCCCGCCCCGTAGATGATGACCGTTTCTTCCGGCGCATAGTCCGTCTTGTCAGTCCAGATACTGGGCACCACATCCGCCTGCACCGGCAAAGCCGGCCCTACAACCATTACTAAGGCTACGAGTGGGAATAATGCCTTTGTGAATAGTACCTTCTTCATTTGGTTTTCCCCTATCCTCCACCTCTTTTTCAGCCGCCTCTTCAGTTCAAAAACCAAGAAACCGACCTTAAAGAGAAAAGGTCGGTTTCACCACTGGCTCCTCGCTACCCAGGTGACCAAGTTACAGATAGCGGATCCTTGCCCCCCCATTCGATAATAGGTATTAGGTATAATAGGTCAATAACAAAAAGGATTAAGAATCAATAACAAAAAGGTTAAGGAGTTATTACATCTTAACCTTTCCTCGGGTATGGTATTCATCCAGCGTACGGTCTGACTTCTCGCTGGATGAGTACACTCTAAAGCTTAGTTCAGCGAACGTGAAAAGTCAACTAACTCAACCTATTACTAACTTGTCGTTTCCCCCCGAATTTAGTACTTCAGTCACATTACTATATATTCCCCGAATTAGCCCATTTAGGTGATTGTCCAGTGAGGTTAGTTACGCTATAGTGGTGACACGATAGCTTAAGAGTAGATGGAGAATGCTATGGCAATCAACAATAACCAAATGGGTGGTATGCTCACAGTAAGGGAAGTAAGCCAGCTTCTCCATGTCCATAGCAACACGCTAAGGCGCTGGAGCGATCAGGGGATAATAAAGGCATATCGCATAGGCCCCCGTGGCGATCGCAGATTCAGAGCAGAGGACATCGCCGTCTTACTTCTGGAGGAGAACAAGGGCATCCGACCTGACGGAGTCAAAAAGAACTAGCATCTAGCTGAGAGGTTCACAGGTGAGCTATGCGTAAGATAAGCTTAATGATAGTTGATAGTCAGCCGTTTTTCCGAGCTGGGGTACGGCAGGCTCTGTCTCAAGTGGATAACCTTGAAGTAATGGAGCTCCTTGAATGTGACCCAGGCGAGGACGGCAACAACGCAATGACACAAATCTCAGCGAACTCACCCGATATCGTACTACTGGATATCGGCTACCCCTTCCTCAACGGACTTGAGCTAGGCAAGAAGATCGCGCGGAGTTTCCCTGGAACCGGGGTAGTCATACTGAGTTCCAACCCTCAAGAAGAAGACGACGAGCTATTTGAAGTTATCAAAATCGGGGCAGTAGCTTACCTGAGAAGCAAACAGTGTTCTGCTACAGAGCTCGCTGAAATAATAAAACGAGCCTCCAATGGCGAGTATCCCATAAATGACAGCGTAAGCAGCAAACCCAAGGTCGCCTGGCGCGTACTGAGGGAATTCCAGGACATGGCATCTATGGGTAGGACACTAGAGGACATTACCACCCCACTCACCCCTAAAGAGGTGCAAATCCTGACCCATATCGCTGAGGGTAATTCAAACAAGCGGATCGCTAACATCCTGGGCATCAGCGAGCAAACGATTAAGAATCACGTCAGTGCCATACTGCGTAAGCTGAACGCCAACGATAGAGCCCACGCGGTGTTCATCGCAATACGCAATGGCTTGATCTCCATACAGCTTGATCGCACTGCAATCCGGGGCGAAAAGATCTCCCCAAGCCCGGCACCCTTCAGCCGCTAGCACGGGGCTGGCGTTCCACCCAAGCTCAAGCCAAAGGCTTACGCGACGAACCCATCAGGTCATCCCTAGACCACTACTCCCCTCCAAGCGCTTACCTTATCTAGAGCCCCCCCAATCTTGGACTTTCCCAGTAAATCATGGTAAAATCCCAAGCTAGGAGGGGTGTCCGAGAGGTCTATGGTGGCGGTCTTGAAAACCGTTGTCCCGGGTCACCGGGACCGTGGGTTCGAATCCCACCCCCTCCGCTTTAAGTCAGCTAGTGGGGCTAGAGGGATAGGGTTTAGGGTATGAAACTCTTCGGTTCCTCAGGAATAAGGAGAGAGGTAGACAAAGAGTTCCTCCAGCTAACATTCGAGATCGGGCTGGCTGTAGGCAACTCATACCATTCAGTGATAGTAGGCTGTGATACCAGGACCTCGAGCGATGCCATGAGATACGCCTTACTCTCCGGCCTGCTCTCGGCTGGCGCTACAGGCTTCTACGCAGGTGTGATCCCCACCCCAACCCTTGCCTATGCCACCAGACATTTCCAAGCCGGAGCGATGGTCACCGCCTCCCATAACCCCCCACAATATAATGGCATCAAGCTAATAAATCCCGATGGCTCCGCCTTTGATCCGGCACAAAGAGAGCAAATAGAGCAAATGGTGTCCAATAAATCCTCACAGACTGCTCACTGGGAGGAGATTAGCAAGTGTGAGGACTATCTTGGAGCCATCGAAGAACATGTCGAGCGCATTCAGGCAGATTCTCCCACAAAGTTCAAGCTTAGGGTGGTGGTGGATTGTGGTTGCGGGGCTGCATCAGAAGTCACCCCTTACTTGCTATCCACGCTTGGCTGCGACGTGGTGCCCTTGAACTGTCAGCGCAGCGGCTATTTCCCCCGAGGGATCGAACCTATCCCGGAAAACCTGGGGGATTTAGTAAGAACGGTGAAATCAGAGGGCGCTGATCTGGGGATCGCCCATGATGGAGACGGCGATAGGATAGTAGTTGTAGACGAGAAGGGAAGATTTGTCGCCGCAGATAAGCTGATGGCGCTTTTTGCCCGCCACCTGGGGGCCACGAAGGTGGTAACTACAGTAGACGCCTCGATGCTGATCGATGAGCTTGGCTTTGAGGTTGTCAGGACAAGGGTAGGAGATGCCTTCGTCTCCGATGAGCTTCGGCACGGCGCCAGGGGGGATATCGCAGAGAAGTTCGGCGGGGAGTCGTCAGGATGCTTCATATTCCCGAGGGTTTCCCTCTGCCCCGATGCCATCTATGCGGCTGCCAAAATCATCGAGGTCGCCAGTGAGCACCGAATATCAGCCCTCGCCAATCAGATACCATCCTACCCTGTTCTGCGGGGTAGTGTCCCCGGGGACAAAGCAGCAATGGAAGAGGTAGAGCGGAGATTGAGAGAGGAGGCGGAATCAGGGGGAAGACTGGAGACGATCGACGGGCTGAGGCTTTCCTTCAGCGATGGCTGGCTTCTGATAAGACCATCAGGCACTGAGCCTAAGATCAGGATAACCGCCGAAGCAACAAGCGAACAAAGAGTTGAGGAGCTGTACAACCTCGGCCTCAAAACTATCGAGGAGTGCCTCACAAGGCGAGAAAGAGCAACGATATGAAGGCAGTTATACTAGCAGCGGGGGAGGGCAAAAGGATGCACCCCCTGACTTATACCAGACCCAAGGTAATGCTGCCCATAGCCAACAAACCAATCGTGGAGCACTTGCTACTCGAGTTGAAGAAGGCTGGTATCGAAGATTTCACCTTCATCGTTGGCTATCACGGAGAAACCATCAGGGAGCATTTCGGCAACGGTGCTAGATGGGACATAAGGATTGAATACGTCACCCAGAGGAGGCAGCTCGGCACCGCCCATGCTCTGAAGCTTGTAGAAGGGTTCATTGAGGACAGATTCGTCCTGGCAAATGGGGACGTCCTGGTTAGGGCAGAGGACATAGCGAAGATCCTGGCGAAAGATAGTATAACTCTAAGTCTAATAGAGGCAAAAGACACCAGTGACTTAGGAGTAGTGGAGATAGTCGGTGATAAGATAGAGGGAATTTACGAAAAAGTGGCGAACCCTCCTTCAAATCTGGTCAATGCTGGAATATATATGATGACAGAGGAGATATTCTCAGCTATAGACAAGACTAGTGAGTCCCTCAGGGGCGAGTATGAGCTAACCGATTCACTGCAGATGATGTTGAGCGAAGGCCACGCCATCTCCGGGGTGAAAATTGACCACTGGCTCGACGTAAGCTATCCTTGGGACTTGCTGGAAGCAAACGAATCGCTAATGGCCAGGATCGAGCCGCAAAACCTGGGGGCGATCGAGGAGAACGTAGTCATGAAAGGGCCGGTGTCTATAGGGAAGGGCACGGTGGTGCGGGCAAACTCCTACCTTGTTGGGCCTGTGGCAATCGGCGAGAACTGTGAGGTCGGTCCCAATTGCTATATCCGCTCCAGCACCGCCATCGGTGACAACTGCCATGTGGGCAGCGCGGTGGAGGTTAAGAACTCAATCATCATGCAGGACAGCAAAATCCCTCATCATAACTATATCGGGGATAGCATCATAGGAGAGGGATGCAACTTTGGGGCCGGCACTAAGATCGCAAACCTCAGGTTGGATAAGAAAGACATCGCCGTCGGGAACATCGATACCAAGAGGCGCAAGTTGGGCGCCATAGTGGGTGACAGCGTTCAAACAGGGATCAATGCCAATATCAACGTGGGCAGCTTAATAGGTGATCATACCTGCATCGGTCCTGGTGCTGTGGCCAGCGGTGTGGTGCTACCTAACTCTAAGATATTCTGAGGGGTCTGACGGAGGGAGAAAAAGTGGAAAGAATTGAGCAGGCTGTCATTCTAGCTGCTGGTGAGGGACAGAGGCTGAGGCCGTTTACCGCCTCAAAGCCCAAGGTCATGATCCCCATTGCCAATAAGCCCATATTGCAGTACGTAGTTGAGGCAGTGGCACAGAACGGGATTCGCAGAATAGTAGTGGTAGTGGGCTACAGAAAAGACCAGGTGATAGATTACTTCAGCGCCGGGGAGCATTTTGGTGTGGAAATCGACTACCTCGAGCAAAGACAGCAGCTTGGCACCGCTCACGCCCTGAAGCAGGTAACGGAAAAAGTGAGTGGCAGATTTCTGGCTCTGTCCGGGGATAACATCATCGAGCCCGATACCATCTCCAAACTGGTCCAGGCGCAACCAAATACCATCCTGGTGAAGGAACAGGAGAACATCTCTAAATATGGCGTGATAGAGGCACAGGACGGAATAGTAACTAGCATCGTGGAAAAACCGAAGGAAGCCCTGAGCCACTTAGTCAACACCGGCGTCTATGCCTTCACCGATGAGATCTTTGACCTGATCGCTCAAGAGACAGACCTGACTTCTGTTATTCTCAACATGATTGCCCTCGGCCACGAGGTAAGGATCTGTGAGGCAACTGGCCCCTGGCTTGATGTGGTTTACCCTTGGGACATGTTGCAGCTAAATGATTTGGCACTAGCCAAGATATCTCCTGCAACTGGAGGCACTATCGAAAGCGGTGTCTCCGTAAGGGGGCTCGTTTCAATAGGAAAGGGCACTACCATAAGATCAAACTCCTACATAGTGGGCCCGGCTATCATCGGGGAGAACTGTGAAATAGGACCCAGTGTGTCTATTCTGCCCTCGACCAGCATTGGGGATAACGTGTGCATCTCCCCCTTCACCATAATCGTCAACAGCATAATAGCAGATGGTGTGGAGATTGGTCCTAGCTCCACCGTTCAAGACTCGATCATCGATAGAGGGTGCCAGATAAAAGGGCACTTTGTCACTCAAAGCGGCGAGACGGAGATCAAAGTCGATGACGAATATCACCGGGTGCGAATTGGAGCAATGCTGGGGGAACATTGCAGCATTGGGACCAGCGTAGTAACCGCCCCTGGAATCATCGCCGGCAATCGCTGCCAGGTGAAGGCGCTGAAGGTGCTTGAGCAAAGCATCCCGGACGAAAGCTTAGTGGTGTAATCATGTGCGGCATCGTTGGATATGTAGGGGAAAGGGAAGCACAGCCTGTCTTGATCAATTGCCTGAAGAGGCTGGAATACCGGGGTTATGACTCATGTGGTATAGCACTGCTTGGCAGAGGCACTGAGGTCTACAAAGATGCGGTAAGGATTGAAACACTGGAGAGAAGTCTGCAGCCAAACGATAGCCGAACGGGCATCGGACATACCAGATGGGCCACCCACGGCAAGCCATCGGAATCGAATGCCCACCCCCATACAGACTGCAGCGGCAAGGTCGCAGTGGTTCACAACGGGGTGATCGATAATTTTCTCCAGTTGAGAGAACAGCTAACCAATGAAGGACATACCTTTCGCTCGGAGACAGACACCGAAGTCATACCTCACCTGATCGAGAAATACTATCAGGGAAACCTGGAACAAGCGGTATCCCGAGCCCTTGTTGACATAACGGGAGCATACGCCTTTATCGCCATTCATGCCGATCGGAAAGAGTTGGTCGTAGCCAGAAAAGAGAGCCCTTTGATAGTAGGCATCGGCGATAAAGAGAACCTGGTAGCTTCAGATGTACCCGCGGTATTGGACTACACGGATAGAGTGGTGTACGTCGAGGATGGGGATATAGGCGTTATCACCAAGAACGACATCAAGTTCACCAGAAACGGTAAAGGGGTTGAAAGGCCCGAACATAGGGTTCTCTGGAGCATAGAGGAAGCCCAAAAAGCGGGATATGACCACTTCATGATCAAAGAAATCCATGAGCAGCCCAAGGTGATTCGAAGTACCTTCGCAGGGTATATTTCAGCACTGGAGCCGCAGATAGACCTGGGGATAAGGAGAGATATAGACTTTAACAACATCCTTATCCTGGCTTGCGGTACCTCGTACCACGCTGCCTTGGTAGGGAAGCACGTGATTGAAAGACTGGTAGGGATACCGGTCAGCGTGGATATAGCCTCAGAGTTCAACTACTCTGACACCGTGGTGGGCAAAACCTGGGTCATCGTCATTACCCAATCGGGTGAGACTGCCGACAGCTTGAGGGCACTGAAGAAGGCCAAGGAGTTGGGCTGCCATACCTTGGTGATCACCAATGTAGTTGGGAGCAGCGCTACCCGCGTCGCCGATGATGTACTTTACATAAAAGCAGGGCCCGAGATAAGTGTAGCTGCTACTAAGAGCTTCATCGCTCAGCTAGTAATGCTGTATTTGTTGGCCATAGCCCGATCAACGGTAGACGTTCGTTCCCGGGGGAGCTTGATTGCAGGGCTAAGGCAGTTGCCGAATAAAGTCCATGAAATACTCGATAGGGAAGAGGAGATCGCTGGGCGTGGGAGGTATCTGGCAGGGCATGAGAATGTTTTCTTTGTTGCCAGGGGGATCAACTTCCCGGTAGCTCTTGAGGGTGCTCTAAAGGTGAAAGAGATCGCCTATATCCATGCCGAGGGCTACCCAGCCGGGGAACTGAAACACGGTGCCTTCGCTCTGCTCACGCCGGACACTCCGGTTGTCGCCATCACTGCCAGGGATAATACATATGAAACGCTTTTGGCAAACATAAAAGAGATAAAGGCTAGGGAATCGCCGGTGATCGCCGTCGCTGAGGAGGGCGATGAGGAGATTGAGAAATACGTTGACTTTGTGATCAGAGTCCCCGGAGTCGACCCTATATTTTCCCCTGTGGTCAATTCAATCGTACTGCAACTGCTTGCCTATTATGCCGCTAAAGAGAGAGGCTGTTCTATAGACACGCCACGAAATCTGGCCAAAAGCGTCACCGTAGAGTAAGTCGAGAAAAATTATAGCTAACTGAAGAATCTCTTATAATCCCCCTCCCCTGGCGGGAGGGGGTTCGGGGGAGGGGGAAATTCACCCTCACCTAACCTCTCCCTTCGAGGGAGAGGAATTTTTAGGACATTGTGCGGAGAACTATAGGAGAGAAGCTTTGAAAATCCTATTCACCGGAGGCGCGGGATTCATCGGCTCTAACGTAGTCGATGCCTTGATTGACCTCGGTTATGAGGTGGTGGTGGTAGACAATCTCTCCAGCGGATTCCGACAGAACCTCAACCCAAACGCCAAATTCTACCAACTCAGCATTTGCGATAAGGGCTTATCGGCGGTCTTCGAGCGTGAGAGGCCGGAGATAGTGAACCATCACGCAGCCCAGATAGATGTACGGAAATCAGCCGACGATCCCATCGCGGATGCCGAGGATAATATCCTGGGCAGCCTCAACCTCATCACCAATTGCCTCCAATTCGGCGTTGAAAGGATAATCTATGCCTCCACGGGAGGAGCGATATACGGGGAGATACAATACCTTCCCGCAGACGAGAATCACCCAGTAGACCCCATCTCCCAATACGGCGTATCGAAACACACCGTGGAGCACTACCTATATCTCTATAGCGCCCTATATGGGCTTGAGTACGTGATATTGAGATACGCTAACGTCTACGGCCCTCGGCAAAATCCCTTCGGAGAGGCGGGAGTGGTGGCTATCTTCGCCACCCAGATGCTCACCGGGAAACAACCTACCATCTTCGGCCCCGGCGACAAAACTCGGGACTATGTACACGTGTCAGACGTGATAGAGGCCAATATCCTGGCTCTTGATCGAGGGAAGAACACTATACTCAACATCGGGACAGGAATCGAGACCACCGACCAGGAGATATTCGACACCCTGGCTGATGTTCTGGGGTATAAGGGCCCTCCCCTCTACGCTCCAGTTCGTAAGGGGGAGGTCTACCGCATCTGCCTCGAATGCAGCAAAGCTCGAGAGGAGCTTGGCTGGAGCCCTCGTCTTTCGCTCAAAGAAGGAATGGCAAAAACCGCAGAGTACTATAGAACCCTGGCCAGCAAATCCCCCGCAAGGTAGTTGATACCCCAGCCTCTACTTGCGAGTTTTACACCGCTGATTTACAATAGGTCTGACACCACCTAGAAGAGAAGTCTTGCGGCAGGCAGAGGACTCTAACCCTTCAAATAGAGGTGGACATCGGTAAGCTGGGATGCGAGAGGCGCTGATAGTAGACGCGGTGCGCACTCCCATAGCAAGGGCGCATCCAGACAAGGGTTGGTTCAAGGATATTCGTTCCGACGAACTCGGCGTTATCGTTATTCGGGAGTTACTCAGGCGAACGAACGTAGACCCAAGCCAGATTGAGGATGTAGTTCTGGGCTGCGCCAACCAGACGGGTGAGCAAGCGATGAACGTGGCCCGGTACGTTGCCATTATGTCTGGCCTGCCTTTTGAGGTTGCTGCTCAGACCATCAACCGCCAATGTGCTTCCAGCATGACTGCGGTTCACAGCGCTGCCCAGGCGATCGTGACCGGCTGTGGCGACATCTTTATCGCTGGAGGGATCGAGAGCATGACCCATCTACCCGAGGGAGCAGGAGCTGACTTGAATCCCAAGCGGTTCCAGTTTGTCGATAGTAGCTCCTCCTCTATGGGTTTGACTGCCGAGAACCTGGCCGAGATGTATAATATTTCCAGGCAGGAACAAGAGGAGTTCGCTTTAAGAAGCCATCGGAAAGCGATAGCTGCTCAAGAAAAAGGCAGATTTAAGGATGAGATGGTCCCAGTGGAAATAACTTCAGATAATGGCAGCAAGAAGCTGATAGATAGCGACCAAAACCCAAGGCCTTACACTTCTCCCGATCTCATGGCTGCACTCGAACCCATTTCCCGTGAGGGAGGAACGATCACTGCGGCGACAGCCTCGCCGGCAAGCGACGGAGCAGCGGCCATAATGCTGGTGTCCCGGGAGAAGTCTGAGGAAATAGGGCTCGTGCCCAAGGCAAAGGTGCTCTCCATGGCTGTTGCTGGGGTCGACCCCAAGTTGATGGGACTGGGCATAGTCCCTGCAACAAGGGAAGCCCTGGAGAGGGCGGGATTAACTATAGCTGATATCGACCTGGCAGAGGTAAACGAAGCCTTTGCCGTAGTAGCTTTGGTTGCCATCAGAGAACTGGGAATTGATGAGGAGAAGGTGAACCCCAACGGCGGAGCAGTCGCCCTGGGGCATCCCATGGGATGCACTGGGGCCCGGCTCGTGACCACCTTGGTTCATGAGATGACGCGTCGCCAGGCAAGATACGGGCTGGCGGCGATGTGTGTGGGGATGGGGCAGGGGGCAGCAACGATTCTTGAGATAGCGAGTTAGAGACTGGCAAACGGAGTGAGTGGGCTCGTAGCTCAGCGGCAGAGCGATCGGCTCATAACCGATTGGTCGTAGGTTCGAATCCTGCCGAGCCCACCTTTTTTGCACCAAGCATCTCCAAAAGGCACTTGCTATCCAAAGCCAGCATCCCTTCATAAATCTCATACCCTCCTGAACATCACAGCGAAAAGCATCTTCATGAGAGTTTTGCCAAAGACACGTTGTGGTATAATCCATGCATATCTCATTCGAAAGTGGCAGTAGAAGAACAACATAGCCTGGGTGAGATTTCTCGTTGTCTTAATAGCACTGGTTGCGCTCTTCCTCTTACCTTGCATGGCTTCAGCAACGCCGCCTTCACCTACAAGTTTGAGACCCAAGCCCCCATCGATATAGAGTGACGAGAGCCCAGCACTTGTGGACGCTCAGTCCACAACCGATTGTCATAGGTTCAAATCCTACCGAGCCTATTGGGAATAACCGTTCACTTCAGTGGCGAAAGGGGTTCTCAAACCGCGAAGGCCCAGAGAAGGAGGTTGCCGAGAGCCTCTTTTTGTGTTATATCAGAAGAGGCATGAGTAAGGCAAAACAACTCTACGAACTCCAAGAGATCGATCTGGATATCGAGCGCAAAACTGAAACTCTAACACGATTGAGGAGCCAATTAGGTAAGGATGATGATCTAGTATCAGCGCGAACGGCCCTCGATACAGCGCGCAAACATCTAGCTGATCTGGAGCACCAACAGCGCACAGCGGAGTGGGGAGTTGACGAGCTAGGGAAGAGGATAGCTCTTGAGGAGAAGAAGCTCTATGAGGGTTCATTGAAGAATCCTCGAGAACTCATGAATCTGCAGCACGAGATTGAGCTGCTCAAGGAGAAACGTAGAGAGCAAGAGGAACAACTCCTCGCTATAATGATGGATGTGGATACTAATCAACAGGATGTTTCTCTGAAGCACAGTGAACTGGAGGAAATGGAGAGAGACTGGCGGGCAGACCAAGAGCGGCTATCGAGAGAGCAGGCAGACCTTGAGGCTGATCTGGCCATGCTGGAACAAAAGAGAGAGTCTCTTCGTAAGCAGACGGACTCAGCCAGCCTCAAGGTCTATGAGGAGTTGCGCCAGGCAAAGCAGGGTCTGGCAGTAGCCAAAGTAGTGCAAGGTAGGTGTCAGGGATGCCGGATCAGCCTACCGATGTCTGATCGGCAGAGAGCGCGGAGCGGGCATGAGTTAGTAACATGTAGCAACTGTGGTCGGATCTTGTACATGGATTGACGGCAAGCGGTCTAGGGAAAGCATTGACACAGGCCTTCCAGCGCCAATTGTACTCCGGTTGTCTTTGTAGTAAAATATTATTGGCCAAGTAAGCCGGGTGATCGCTCTCTTTTAGCCCAGTGCGAAAGAGGGAGGAAAGTCCGAGCTCCACCGGGCAGGATGCTGGGTAACGCCCAGGAGGGGTGACCCTACGGAAAGTGCCACAGAAACATACCGGCCCGCCTAGTGCGGACTAAGGGTGAAATGGTGAGGTAAGAGCTCACCAGCGGCCGGGTGACCGGTCGGCTGGGCAAACCCCATCTGGAGCAAGACCGAATAGGAGGAAGATCAGGACGCCCGGCCTGTCCTCGGGTTGGTCGCTTGAGGTGGCGGGTAACCGTCATCCCAGATAGATGGTCACCGCTTGATCGGAAGCGGGATGAAGGCTACAGCCGTAAACTATTTTCGATTAAGTACAGAACTCGGCTTACAGGCTTGCTTGGCTATCGTGAAGCGGCCATTTTCAAAGAGAATGGCCGCTTCATCCAATTATCATGAGTGAGGAAGACGAAGGTTGAAAATGCGGAGCGATCTCTCCCAGGATACAATCCTTCAAAGGCTAACTACCCAATTCGTCGGCCGTAACCTCCTCTATTATCCTAGCATATCCTCGACTATGGACGTGGCCAGAAAGGCCGCAAGCGAAGGAGCAAGTGAGGGGACAACCGTTGTCGCTGAGGAACAGACGGCAGGGAGGGCTCGGCTAGGGCGCTCGTGGATCAACCCCCCAGGGGTTATTGCGATATCCATTATCCTCCGCCCCGAAATGAGTCAGCTCCTCCGCCTTACCATGGTGGCATCCTTGGCTACAAGTCACAGTATCGAGCAGGCCGCCGGGCTTAAGTCAACCATCAAGTGGCCTAACGACATCCTCATCAGCGGCAAGAAAGTGAGTGGCATCTTAACGGAGAGCGCTCTCCGAGGGCAATCGGTTGATTGGGCCGTCATCGGTATCGGCATAAACGTCAACTTTGACCCCAAGGCTTTCCCCGAGATCGCTGACACTGCCACCAGCCTCTCCAACGAACTGGGTAAGGAAGTCTCCCAATTAGAGGTCTTGTTGAACTTGCTTCGCGAGATGGAGCTATTCTATCTCGCATTGCGCAGGGGTGAGCCGATTCACGAGGAGTGGCAGAATCGCCTGGAAACATTGGGGAAGATGGTGCAGATAAAATCAGGCAACAATGTGGAAGAGGGCTATGCTGAGTCGGTGGACAGCGATGGCTCTTTGCTGCTGCGCCGCTCAGATGGCAGCCTGGCCCGGTTCATAACCGGTGAGGTTACCCTGCGCACCTAGCAGTTGTTGCAGGCCCGTCTTACAGCTTACACAGGCTAATTCGGGCTGCTCCGTAAAGAAACAGCCCGAATTAGCCAAAGAATATCTCTCTGGTGCACCCCCAGGCCCCCGCACCACCTCGAAATCGCTATGCTAGCTTTTCTTCTGCATCTTGGCTGCTGCCTGGAGAAGCGGGGTTACGAGATCCATCGGCAGCGGGAATACCACTGTACTCGCGTTCTCGCTGGCTATTATAGTCAAAGTCTGAAGATAGCGCAGTTGCAGTGCCATAGGCTCCGTAGCTATGACCTTGGCAGCCGCAGCGAGCTTCTCCGCTGCCTGCTCCTCGCCTTCTGCATGGACGATCTTGGCCCTTCTCTCACGCTCCGCCTCCGCCTGCGCTCCAATCGCACGCACCATCGATGGCTGAAGCTCGACCTCCTTAATCTCCACCACGCTGACCTTTACCCCCCAGGGATCAGTCTGTTCATCAATTATCCTCTGCAGGCTCTGGTTCAGCTTCTCGCGTTGCGCCAGCAGCTCGTCAAGCTCAGACTGACCAATAACGCTGCGCAAGGTGGTCTGGGATATCTGCGAGGTGGCATAGCGGTGGTCATACACCTTGATCACGGAATCCTCGGGCTTGACCACCCTGAAGTAGACCACGGCATTCACCTTAACCGTCACGTTATCCTTGGTGATAGCCTCCTGCGAGGGGATATCCAGGGTCACCACCCTCAGGTCCATCTTCACGCTACGCTCGATGAATGGGATAATGATGTACAAGCCCGGCCCACGAACACCAGTGTACTTTCCCAAGCGAAAGATAACACCTCGTTCATATTCCTGGGCGATCTTGATCGCCGCCGAGGCCACTACGAGAATCACAAACAGGGCAGCAATAACACCAATCACAACTCCTTCCATTTTCGACCTCCTTGCTATTTTTTAGTAACCCAGAGCTTTAGCCCCTCGACCTTCGTGATCACTGCTTCTTCGCCAGGTTCGATTCTACCACCCTCCGCTCTTGCTGTCCAGCGCTCCCCTTCAACAAGGACCGTCCCCGTTGGGTCAAGCTCTGTCTGGGCAAGCGCTATCTGCCCCAGCAACCCCTCTTTTCCTGTAATGGGGCGTCGACGTTGGGAACGGATAACGGCGCCAACCACAAAGACGAAGATAGCAGTGATCACAATCACCACCAACGCGATAACCCACCAGTCAATTTGAAGCTGAAACAATTCTGGACCTCCACCAAATAAGATTATGGAGCCCATAACCAGCGAGGCTATGCCCCCTAGAGTCAATATGCCGAAGGTAGGAGTGAATACCTCGGCGATGAACAGCACAAAGGCAAGTATGATGAAGAATATCCCCGCCCATGAAGCCTCCAGCACAGCCAGAGAATAGAAGGCAAGGATTAGAGAGATGGCTCCCACCACCCCAGGCAGAATGGCGCCTGGATTGATAAGCTCTAGGATAAGCCCAGTGGTAGCCAAGGTGAGCAGTATATAGGCGATGTTAGGGTCGCTGATAACCTGCAGAAACCTCTCGATAAGGGTCATTCCGATACGGTTTGTGAAGGAGTCCTCGGTAACAATGGTTACCTCCTCCTCACCCACAACAACCTTCATCCCGTTGAGCTGTTTGATAAGAGAGTCGAGATTCGCCGCCCCAAGCTCAACAAGGGGAGGGTCAAGATAGGGGGTCTCCAGCTCCAGCAGCTCCTGGTAATCCTGGGGAAGCTCCTTAATCCCCAGCGCTTCCTGGTCGGTGAAGGAGAGAGCCTCCAATACCGTGGCCTCCGCTGCCTTCAGATTGCGGCCACGTAAATCAGCGAGGCGTCTGATACTGGCAGCAGTATCTTCGGTTATCTTCTTTTTCATTGTATCGGAGAGCCCGTCCTCACCTATAGAAACCGGGCTGGCAGCACCTATGCGGCTGGCTGGGGCCATAGCCGCCACATGAGCGGCCAGGGTAATAAAGGTGCCTGCCGAGCCTGCCCAGCGATCCACATAGACTACCACCGGCACTGTGGCATCCAGGATCCGGTCCACGATGTTCTCCGTTGTGGAAAGCAAACCGCCTGGGGTATTCAGCTCAATTATTACGGCTGCAGCCTGATGAGACTCCGCCTTGCTGATGCCGCGGTCAATGTAGCTGGCAACTGCGGGGACAATAGTCCCTTCCACCCGCAACACGTCGATCTGCGCTGAAGGTGTGGCTGACCCGGTTCCAATAATAGCTAGAGAGGCCGCCAAACAGAGCAAGAGAAAGGAGATGCGCAACGCTTTTAACATCACTTGGGCCCAACTCTCAGTAATTCCCAGCTACAAGGTTCAGAGGTTAGCATTATAAACGACCGCTACCTTTTTGCAACCACACCCAGCCTGGGGTAAACTTGTCTATCTCCATTG